>CAJMOI010000018.1 GCA_905215105.1 uncultured bacterium | reverse complement strand
ATGCAGGAGGATAAAGAGGCGATTTTCGACGCAGTGGACACTCTCAAGCTGTGCTTGACGGCCTTTATTCCCATGATCGATACCATGCGGGTGCTTACCGGCAATATGCGGGCGGCGGCCGCCAAGGGCTTTATCAATGCCACCGACTGCGCCGACTATCTGGTGGGAGAAAAGGGTCTGCCCTTCCGGGATGCCTACCGCATTACCGGCGAACTGGTGGCACGGTGCATTGAGCTGGGTGAAACGCTGGAAAGCCTCTCCATGGAGGAATATCAGAAGGTTTGCCCCGAGTTTGACGAGGGCGTGTATCAGGCGATTTCCCTTGAAAAATGCGTCAATGGCCGCACCGTGTACGGTGGCCCGGCTCCCGAGAATGTCAAGTCTCAGGCAAAGGGAATGCTGAAAACACTGGAAGCAATGTAAAAAATGACGTTACGGATGCGCATGGCGTATCTGATGGTTATATGGTTATATAGAAAAGCGAGCGGCTGACAGCCGCCCCCGATACTCCCACCTGTATGGTGTGTTGGATTGACCAAGGAGGTTCCATTATGTCCTATACATTTATCGATGGCGGCGTCACTGCCGCACAGGGTTTTTCCGCCGCAGGCGTTCACTGCGGCATCCGGCGCAATAAGTCCAAGCGGGATCTGGCTCTCATTGCCAGCTCTGTCCCCTGCAACGCCGCCGGTATTTATACCCTCAACAAAGTCAAGGGCGCGCCCATTTTGGTGACCAAGCGCAACCTGCAAAACGGCATCGCTCAGGCCGTCATCTGCAACAGCGGCAACGCCAACACCTGCAACGCCGACGGCGAGGAAAAGGCATGGCGGATGTGCGAAATCGCCGGACAGGCGCTGAATCTGGATCCCTCCGACATCATTGTGGCCTCCACCGGCGTCATTGGCGAGATTCTTCCCATTGAGCCCATTGAACAGGGTACCCCGGAAGCCGCCAGGCTGCTGAACCCCTTTGGCAGCGCAGATGCAGCCGACGCCATCATGACCACCGACACCGTCCGCAAGGAAGTGGCGGTAGAGCTGGAACTGGGCGGCAAAACCGTGCGCATCGGCGGCATTGCAAAAGGCAGCGGCATGATTCATCCCAACATGGGCACCATGCTCAGCTTTTTGACCACCGACGCAGCAGTTTCCACCCCCATGCTGCAAAAGGCCTTGCAGGCCGCCGCCGACAAGAGCTTCAATATGGTGAGCATTGACGGCGACACCTCCACCAACGACACCCTGACCATTATGGCAAACGGCCTTGCCGGAAACGAGCTGATCGACAGCGAAAACGCGGATTATGCCGCTTTCTGTGAAGCATTGGACGCTATGTGCATTCAGCTGGCCCGGATGATCGGCGGTGACGGCGAGGGTGCAAGCCGTCTGCTGGTGTGCAAGCTCACCGGCGCAAAAGATCTGGAAACCGCCCGGGTGATTTCCAAGGCCGTTATTTGCTCCAGCCTGGTGAAGGCCGCTATGTTCGGTGCGGATGCTAACTGGGGCCGTGTGCTGTGTGCAATCGGCTATTCCGGCGCAGAAGTGGACATTAACAAAGTGGATGTGAGCTTTACTTCCAATGCCGGCACTGTGGCTGTTTGCAAAGACGGCGCAGGCATCCCCTTTGACGAGGATGTTGCCAAAAAGGTGCTGCTGGAAAACGAAGTGGATATCAATGTCACCCTTCACGATGGCGACGGCAGCGCGGAAGCCTATGGCTGCGACCTGACCTATGAGTATGTGCGCATCAACGGGGACTATCGGACCTGATTTTTGGAAAGACAAGAGAGAAGGGGAAGAATATGCAGATTTCCAATCATAACCGGGCGCAGGTGCTGGTACAGGCCTTGCCCTATATTCAGAAATATGCAGGAAAGACGGTTGTCGTCAAATACGGCGGCAACGCTATGATTAACGAAGAGCTGAAAGAAGCCGTCATGAGCGATATCGTTCTGATGCAGTCCGTGGGCATCAATGTGGTGCTGGTACATGGCGGCGGCCCGGAAATCAGTTCCATGCTGAAAAAGATCGGCAAGGAGAGTCGGTTTGTCAATGGCCTGCGCTATACCGATGCAGAGACCATGGAGATCGTCCAGCAGGTATTGGCTGGCAAGGTGAACAAACAGCTGGTGCAGCATCTGGAACAGCACAGCGGTAAGGCAGTGGGCCTGTGCGGTCTGGACGGCGGGCTGCTGAAAGCAGAAAAGCTGATGACCGGAGAAGATCTGGGCTATGTGGGCGAGATCAAAAAGGTCAATACCGAAATCATTGAAAATGTAGTTGCATGCGGATATATTCCGGTAATCGCCACAGTGGCAGGCGGCGATCATGGCGAGGTTTACAACATCAACGCCGATATTGCCGCTGCACAGATTGCCGCCAAGCTGGACGCAGTCAAACTCATTCTCATGACCGACGTGCGGGGCCTGCTGCGGGATAAAGACGATGAAAACAGCCTGATTCCCGTGGTAAACGTCAGCGAGGTGCCCAGCTATCAGCGGCAGGGCATTATCAGCGGCGGCATGATTCCCAAAATCGACTGCTGTGTAGAGGCTGTCCGTCAGGGCGTGGAGCGCGCCCACATTATCGATGGCCGCATTCCTCACTCTATCCTCATCGAGCTGTTCTCCGACGAGGGCGTTGGCACCATGTTCTATTAAGGAGGTCTTTTCCATGAATTTTGAACAGGTAAAGCAGCAGGAACAGGCAAACATGATGCACACCTATGGCCGGTTCCCTGTTGCACTGGTAAAAGGCAAGGGTGTAACCGCCTGGGATACGGAAGGAAAGGACTACATAGACTTTACCAGCGGTATCGGCGTAAACGCCCTGGGCTGGTGCGATGAAGGCTGGGTGCAGGCGGTTTCCCATCAGGCGGGAGAGCTTCAGCACATTTCCAACCTGTACTATAATCCGGTGCAGACAAAGCTGGCAGAAGAAATTTGCAAAGCCTCCGGCCTTTCCAAAGTATTTTTTGGCAACTCCGGCGCAGAGGCCAACGAATGCGCTATTAAACTGGCGAGAAAATGGGGCATGGAGCAGTCTCCGGAGAAAAACCGGGTCGTGACTTTGCAGAATTCCTTCCACGGCAGAACCGTCACCACGCTGGCGGCTACCGGGCAGGATGAATTCCATAAATGGTTCTTCCCCTTTACCGAGGGCTTTGATTATGCCCCCGCCAACGATTTGGCAGCGGTAGAGAAAGCCATCACCGATAAAACCTGCGCCGTGATGGTGGAGCTGATTCAGGGCGAAGGCGGTATGTTCCTGCTGGAAAAAGACTTTGTGCAGGGTCTGCGGAAGCTGTGCGACGAGAAAAACGTGCTGCTTCTGGTGGACGAAGTGCAGACCGGTATCGGCAGAACCGGCGCTTTCTATTGCTACCAGAATTTCGATATTCTCCCCGATGTGGTGAGCAGTGCCAAGGGGCTGGGCGGCGGTCTTCCCATCGGCGCCTGCCTGTGCGGCGAAAAGCTGAAAAATGTGCTCATCGGCGGAATGCACGGTTCCACCTTTGGCGGAAATCCTATTGTGTGCGCTGGTGCACTGGAAGTGCTGTCCCGGGTGAATACGCCGGAGTTTCTGGCAGAGGTCAACGAGAAGGGCGAATATTTCCGGGAAAAGCTGGCAGAGCTGCCCCACATTGAGAATGTCCGGGGCATGGGCTTGATGATCGGCGCAGATGTGGCCAAAGATTGCGGCAAAACGGCCGGAAATGTGGCTTCTGCCTGTATCGATGCAGGTCTGCTGATTTTGACGGCTCACTCGGCACTTCGTTTCCTGCCGCCGCTGACCATCACCAAAGAAGAAATCGACAAAGGTCTGGCACGGCTGAAAGCGGTACTGGAAACGCTGTAAAGCGGATTTGTGAGGACAATGTTTTAAGATAAAATTTGCCCCCAAATAAGGTGGGCGCACACATAGGTGCGCCCCTACAGGATAAACAACAATTATTCATACAAGGGAGGTCATTCTGATGAAACATCTTTTGAAAATGATGGATCTTTCCACCGAGGAAATTATCGATTTGCTGAACCTTGCCGACCAGCTCAAATATGAGCAGAAGCACGGCATTGAACACCATCACCTGAAGGGCAAAACTCTGGGCATGATCTTTGAGAAGTCCTCCACCCGTACCCGTGTTTCCTTTGAAACCGGTATGTACCAGCTGGGCGGCCATGCCCTGTTTATCTCTTCCAAGGATTCCCAGATTGGCCGGGGTGAAGCGGTGCAGGATACCGCCCGCGTGCTCTCCCGGTATCTGGACGGCATTATGATTCGTACTTTTGAGCAGGCCGAAGTGGAGGCACTGGTGGAATACGGCTCCATCCCGATCATCAACGGTCTGACCGACCTGGCCCACCCCTGTCAGATTCTGGCCGACCTGATGACCATCCGGGAGTATAAGGGTTCTCTGGAAGGCCTGAAAATGTGCTTTATCGGCGACGGCAACAACATGATGAACTCCCTCATTGTAGGCTGCCTGAAAGTTGGCATGAGCGTTGCAGTGGCTTGCCCCGAGGGCTATCGTCCGCCCCAGATGATTCTGGATTTTGCCGCCCAGTACGGTGATAAGTTCTTCATGACCGACAAGCCTCTGGAAGCTGCTGTGGATGCCGATGTGGTCATCACCGACGTGTGGACCTCCATGGGTCAGGAAGAGGAAAAAGCCGCCCGTGAAGCTGCCTTTGCCGGTTATCAGGTAAACGCAGAGCTGATGTCCAAGGCTCACTCTGACGCTATGGTTCTCCATTGTCTGCCCGCTCACCGGGAAGAGGAAATCACCGCCGAGGTATTCGAGGCCCACGCCAATGAAATTTTTGACGAGGCTGAGAACCGCCTCCACGCCCAGAAGGCTGTGCTGGTGCGCACCATGAAGGGCTAACCCTATCGTTTTTTATACCAGCTGTATACAGCCCTGTCCGAAGGAATGTCCTTTGAACAGGGCTGTTTTGTCTGTCTCTCAAAATTTTCAGAAGGTTGTAACCACCCCGGGAAAAAAGTGCTTCCTGGGGTGAAAGGGCCTTTACCATTGGAAAAAGGAGATGAGGAGATTGGAGGACGAAAAAATTGTGGCGTTGTATCTGGAACGGGATGAATCGGCGATTTCCTGTACGGCGGAGAAATACGGCGCCCGTCTGCGGGGGCTGGCCCTGCATATTCTGATGGACCCCTCCGCTTCGGAAGAGTGTGAAAACGACACCTATTTTCAGGCGTGGTCGCTGATTTCCCCTCATAAGCCGGTCAGCTATCTGTATGCATTTCTGGCCAGAATTACGCGGCATCTTTCCCTCAATTATTGCCGGGAACGAAACCGACTGAAACGGAAGGCCTTTCTGGTGGAGTTTTCCGACGAGCTGGAACAGTGCATTCCCGGGCCGGACGACACCCCGTCCCGGGTGGAAGCCAAACTGCTGGGGGAGAGCATCAGCCGATTTTTACGAAAACAGCCGGAAGAGAAACGGAATGTCTTTCTCCGGCGGTACTGGTATCTGGATTCCGTTGGGGAAATTGCCCGGCGCTTTTCCATGAGCCAGAGCAAGGTGAAGACCATGCTTTTCCGCACGCGTCAGGAACTGCGTACCTATCTGGAACAGGAGGGAATTCGCGTATGAGAGGAGCGGAATTTCTGGACTGTATGGAGTATGTGGACGCCGACCTGGTGGAAGCAGCCGACCAGAAGCCTCAAAAACAGTGGCATTTCAACTGGATTCCGCTGGTGGCCTGTGTTTGTCTGGTGGCCGTCAGCGGGCTGGTGATGGCTGGTATGGCGGCGCTGAAGACGTCAAGAGGGATTACCATTCCCGAAGTGGACTTTAAAAATCCCCAGGTCACAGCCAGTATCGGGTATTCTTTGGTCTATCAGGACCGGTTTTATCCGTTGGATATCACTTATTCCGAGGAGTTCATGAGCGAAGAAGAATTTGAAAAAATATTGGATTTGCGGGAAACTTCCATTGGAAAAACGGACGGAAGATTTGTGATTCCGAAGGAAGCCAGCGATACGCCGGTTTCCCCCTTTGAAGGAGAAGTCTTTACCATGAAGGGATATGACCCTGAATTCCGACTTTGCCTGTATCGGGAGGAAGAGGGGGAAGATGGGAAGATGTATCGGGTTGTAGACATTTACGAGCAGCTTTACGGAATAACCCTGAGGACCGGAAAGGATTACTTTGAGGAAAAGCTGCATTTGTCGGAAAACTGGGAAGATTTGATGGGGTGTTACACCGTTCTGTTGGACGAATCCATTCCGGCCTATGGCGTGGAATACCGGCCTTTGAAAAATGTCTCCCGTCAGCAGAAGGAAGCATTCATCAAGACGCTGGATGAATGTCAATTTGTAGATCTGGGCGATCAGTTCAACCAGTTCTATAATGGTGATGTGGAAGAAAAAGAGATTACATTCCTGATGAAGGATGGAACGAAAGTTGATCTGACTCTGTTTAAAGGTGGTTGGGTCCGATGCGAGGTTCCAGGCCCTTACATGCTCCAATTACCGGAAGAGATTTTCAACACCATTTATGACAGCTGTGGATAAATTGCAAAACGCCTCCGGGGAAGGCCCAATTAGGCTTTTTCCGGAGGCGTTCTCCTGTCCGTCATCACTGACGTTTATACTGTTGAATTTCCAGAAGAATCTGATAGAGCCGCTGCTGGTCTTCCGGTTTCTGGGCGGCGACCAGCTCATAGCAGCGAAAAGCCCAGTCTTCTTCCTCACCGGATTTCTGCTCCGGAAACCGCAGAAGCTCCCACAAAGGCACTCCCAGCGCCCGGGCAATCTTTTCGACACTTTCCACGGTGGCATTTTTCTCGCCCCGCTCCAGCTGACCGATATAGGTAGGGTGACAGCCGCACAGCTCCGCCAGTTTTTCCTGGCTCAGCTTTTGGCTGGTGCGGCAGTTCCGGATTCGGATTCCCAAGGTTTTTGCAATGCTGCTCACAGATTCACTTCCTTCCGGGTGAGGAGTCCGGTTTCTGTAAAAGCCGCAGACGGATTTCTTCGGATGCAGCGGCCATTTCCTCAGTTTCCAGCTGGGCTTTCTGCAACAGGGCGATGCAGTCGGTAACGGCGTTGAACAGATGGCAATAGGCTTTGCGATAGTCCATAGTACACCTCAGATTTCTGATGAGATTCCCAGCTGCTCCGATACCCACTGACGGGCCCGGGCAAGGGGGATATGGTACAGCCGGTACTGGGCGGACCAGCCCCCGGTGGTCTGAAATACCAGTGTGCAGCGTCCGGTAAACCGCTGGATGGGGTTCTGTAAAAACTGGACGCCGGTAATATGTGCCGGGTCAATCCGGCCGGAATATAGTGTGAAAATCCGGATTCCCCGGAGATAGACCAGCCCATTCCGGAAGGAAACCTCCGTCAGGAAATAGCCCAATAGCCGGATGGCGAAAAACCACAGAGCCGGCAGAAACAGCAGGGGAAAAACCGGCATCAGGAAGTCCAGAAAAGGCAGCATCCGCTCTTCCAGCAGGAACAGCAGGCCAAACACCAGTACCGGAAGCAGAAGAAAGGAGAACCAGGCTTTTGTGTGGGGGCACAGGTCCGGGTTTTCTTCCTGCGGGAAAAACCAGTGAAGGGCAGGCCTTTCCTTTTTTCCCAGAGAGGGATGCAGAATGACCCGGCCGCCGCCTTCCAAAAAGCCTTCCGCCCGAAAAATGCCCAACAGCGCCATAGGGAGGGTTTGCAGCAGCACTGCGGAGCCCAGAGACGAAATGGAAATAGACGATTCCCGCCGGGGCCAGACACCCATTTTAAAAAACAGCCGGTCGCCTTCCCGTTTCCATTGGAAAGGCAGCAGCGCCAGCGCTTCCCGCAGAAACGCAATGGCCCACCCCGCCAGAAACAGCCAGCTGATTCCGGCAATGGCCGGTGGAATGCCCAGCGCGATGAGCTGTACACGCTGGTCGGCGGCGTCCACGATCCGGCGGGCGATTTCCGTCCCCAGAAGGGAGCTGACCGAACGGAAAAAAACCGTTGCCAGCAGTAGTCCAGAAGCGGGATTGGACAGCAGTGCAGCCGAAAGCAGGGCTTTCGGAATGGAGGCCCGGCGGTAGTTGGATTTTTTGGGACGGGGAGGCCGGGGCGCACGGCGGTGGAACAGGGGGAACCGCTCACTGGAAGGAGAAGGGCTTCCGGGCTGAAAGAAGACGGCGCCGGTGAGCAGGGAAATGGGGGAAACCTCCCGCTGAATATGGAGGGCCCATTTTTTCGGCAGTGCCGTCATGCGCCGGAGAAACAGTCCCTGACAGATCCAGTAGGAGTCCGGGGTGCTGGCCCATCGGGATTGCTGCCACAAAAAGGTGAAATACAGAATCAGCGCACAGGAACCGCTGAGCAGATAGGGCGACGGACTTCCGCCCTGAAGGAGAATCTGAATCAGGGGAAGAAAAAAGACAGGCAATACCCGCAGAAAGGTTTTCTGAAAGTACAGTGGGTGCAGATGTGTTATTTTGGGAGAGGTTGATTTCAAGGGAAAACGGTGTTTCATACAAAGCCCCTTTCCTTGCGGGCTGTGTGGGAGAATGCGCCGGATTTTCCACGGTTTCCTGACTTCCGGTGGAAAACCTCCCGCCAGGGCTGCATTCTCTATCTTTTCCAAATCCGGTTGGTTATGTACATGAAAAATCTGCCAGTGCGTCCAGCCGAAGCACTCGGATTTCCCGATACCGGGTTTCGATCCAGCCGGAGCGGGCAAACTTCCGCAGGACGCGGTTGACCGTTACCCGGGACGCACTCACCCGGGTGCCCAACTCTTCATCGGTACACTGGATGCAGGAGCGGCCATTTTCCGCGGTTTCCAGCAAAAAACGGGCGATGCGTTTGTCCGCCTGTAAAAACGCCATGCTGTCCACCTGGGCGGTGAGAAGCCGCACCCGCTCCGACAGGGCCTGCATGAGGGAAAAGGCGAATTCCGGGTGTTTTTGAATATGGGCCGATAAAATTTCCCGGGAAACCGCCACGATTTCCGACTTTTCCAATACTTTTGCGGAGGATACCCGGGGCAGACGGTCAAAAAAGGCCGCTTCTCCAAAAACGCCCCCGTCGGACTGGATTCGCAGGGTCTTTTCTCCGCCGTTTTCCGAGGTCATGTAAATTTTTACCCGGCCCTTTTTGAGATAGTACAGCCGGTCTGCGGTGTCTCCCTGCCAGTAAACGGCAGAGCCTTTTTGATAGACCAGCGTCGGAGCCAGCGTTTCGAGAATTTTCCAGCTGTCGTTGTGCATGGCAGTCTCCTTTTGCGGTTTGATTTTCAAAAGATTTTCTCACAAAAGCGTTATTTTTACTAATTGTATCATGTTTTACATTCTTTTGGCAAGGGGTGGAGTATACTGAAACGAAGAGAACGACCGAAGGAGGATTTCCACATGGGAATGACAATGACACAGAAAATTCTGGCTGCCCATGCAGGCCTGGAGAAGGTAGAAGCCGGCCAGCTCATCGAGGCAAAGCTGGATATGGTACTGGGCAACGATATTACCAGCCCCGTAGCCATCAATGAATTTGAAAAGTGCGGAGCCTGCTCCGTTTTTGATAAGGACCGTATTGCACTGGTGCTCGACCACTTTGTGCCCAACAAGGACATCAAGGCTGCCGAGCAGTGCCGCCAGACCCGGAATTTTGCGGGAAAATACGATATCACCAACTTTTTCGATGTGGGACAGATGGGCATTGAACACGCCCTTCTGCCGGAACAGGGCATCGTAGGCCCCGGCGACTGCGTCATCGGCGCAGACTCCCACACTTGTACCTACGGCGCATTGGGCGCATTTTCCACCGGCGTAGGTTCCACCGATATGGCCGCCGGTATGATTACCGGAAAAGCCTGGTTCAAGGTGCCCTCCGCCATTAAAGTGGTATTGAAGAACAAGCCCACCGGCTTTGTGGCGGGCAAAGACGTGATTCTCCATCTGATCGGTGAAATCGGCGTGGACGGTGCCCTGTATCAGTCTCTGGAATTCACCGGAGACGGTGTGGCTGCCCTCTCCATGGACGACCGCCTGTGCATTGCCAACATGGCCATTGAAGCCGGCGCCAAAAACGGCATTTTCCCCGTGGACGACGTAACCCGCGCCTATTGTGAGGGCCGCTTCCGCCGCACTCCGGTGGAATATCAGGCTGACGAAGACGCCGAATACACCCGCGTGGTGGAAATCGATCTGGCAAAATTGCGTCCCACCGTATCTTTCCCCCATCTGCCGGAAAACACCCGCACCATTGACGAAATCGGAGAGACGGAAGTCAAAATCGACCAGTGCGTCATCGGCTCCTGCACCAACGGCCGCATGGAAGACTTGCGTGCTGCTGCTGCCATCCTGAAAGACCGGAAAGTCGCCAAAAACGTCCGCTGCATCGTGATTCCCGGTACCCAGCAGATTTATCTGGACGCCATGCACGAGGGCCTGCTGGAAATCTTCATCAAGGCCGGCGCTGTGGTGAGCACCCCCACTTGTGGCCCCTGCCTGGGTGGTTATATGGGAATTCTGGGCAAAGGGGAGAAGGCCATCTCCACCACCAACCGGAACTTTGTGGGCCGTATGGGCCATGTGGAGTCGGAAGTCTATCTGGCAAGCCCGGCTGTGGCTGCCGCCAGCGCCGTGACCGGCTATATCACCGACCCCGCCAAACTGTAATTTGAGAGGAGCTTTGCCATGAATGCACACGGAATGGTTCATAAATACGGCGACAACGTGGATACCGACGTGATTATCCCCGCCCGCTATCTGAATACCGCCTCCCACAAAGAGCTGGCCGCTCACTGCATGGAGGATATCGATAAAGACTTTGTTTCCCGCGTCAAAGAGGGCGATATCATTGTCGCCGAAAAGAACTTCGGCTGCGGTTCTTCCCGGGAGCACGCCCCCATTGCCATCAAGGCCAGCGGCGTCTCCTGCGTGATTGCTTCCACCTTTGCCCGCATCTTCTACCGCAACGCCATCAATATCGGCCTGCCCATTCTGGAATGTGACGCTGCGGCACAGGAAATCCAGTCCGGCGACGATGTGGAGGTCAATTTTGACACCGGCGTCATCACCGACCACACCACCGGCAGGACCTATCAGGCTCAGCCCTTCCCGCCGTTCATTCAGAACATCATCAAGGCGGGCGGCCTGCTGAACAGCATTGAGAAATAAGGGAAAAGCAAATCAAAACCGGCTGCTGTCTGAAAAATCAGGCGGCAGCCGGTTTTCACTTTTATTTCAGAAAGCGGTTACATACACAGCATCAGAAAAAATCATTGAAAGCTTGACAAATAAACATTTTGCGGTATAATGTAACGATTTAGTTTTCACTAAATGGGCGGATTGGGGAGGAAAGGAGTTTTTTAGATGTTCGATTATGTTAAAGACAAAGAATATCTCAGCTGCATCAGGAGAATCTGCGGGGAGATTATGCAAGACTTGTGCCACATTCTGAAAAAAGACTACGATATCGGAGCGTTTTTTTGCCTTGTTGGGAGCGGAGGACGCAATCTGATAACGCAAAACGCCAATGAACCTGTAGATTTAGATTACAACCTTACGATCGTTCGTTGTGATGATTTTGGAGACTGTAAATATTTAAAAGAATGTTGTCGGAAAGCCTTTAATAAGGCATTAAAAAAACATGGTTGGGGCGACTGTCAAGATTCAACATCTGTGTTGACAACCAAGGAAAAAGTACTTAAAAGAGGAAATAAAACCCAATTTAAAATGGATGTATGTATTGTGACAGAGGACACGGAAGGAAACCTTCGTCTGATTCACGAGAAAACTGGTTGGATATGCAATGATTCGTATTATTGGAATCAGGCTCCAAATTCCAAGAATATCCGGGATAAAGCAGATTTCATAAAACAGTCGGGCCAGTGGTCTGCGGTCAAAAAAGAATATTTAAGAATCAAAAATCAATATCTGGAACGCAACGACCACAATCATCCATCGTTTATCTGCTATATTGAAGCAGTAAACAATGTTTATAATTCTATCAGATAAAAGAAATCTTGGTAAAACAGGAAAAGCCGCGAAATCGTTCTGAGAACGGTTCCGCGGCTTTCTTGATGCATCTTTCGAAAAATTACAGGAACATGGGGGAGACGGGCTTGTCCTCATAAATGCGGTCAATGGCCTGGGCAAAGAGAGGGGCAGTGGACAGAATGGAGAAGCTGGGCAGCAGCTTTTCTTCCGGCAGGGGAATGGTGTCCAGCAGAAGCAGTTCCCGAATGCAGCTTTCCCGGATGCGGTCAACAGCCGGGCCGGACAGTACGCCGTGGGTCGCGCAGGCATAAACATCCGTTGCGCCGCCCATTTCCACACAGGCTTTGGCGGCGTTGCACAGAGTTCCGGCGGTGTCAATCATGTCGTCTACCAGAATAACCTTTTTCCCGCGAATCTCACCGATGATGTTCATCACTTCGGATACGTTGGCCTTGGGGCGGCGTTTGTCGATAATGGCCAGGGGGCAGCCGATCCGTTCGGCAAAGTTCCGGGAGCGGGTGACGGAGCCGAGGTCAGGGGAAACCACCACAAATTCGTCCTCCCGTCCGTGGATGCGTTCCCGCAGGAAGGAAGCCAGCAGCGGTGCGCCCACCAGATGATCTACCGGGATATCGAAAAAGCCCTGAATCTGTGAAGCGTGCAGGTCCATGGTCACCACCCGGTCAATGCCGGCTACCGTCAGCAGATTGGCCACCAGTTTGGCGGAAATGGGGTCTCGTGCCCGGGCTTTGCGGTCCTGACGGGCATAGCCGTAATAGGGAATCACGGCGGTGATACTGGCGGCGGAAGCCCGGCGCATGGCGTCGGCCAGAATCAGAATTTCCATCAGGTGGGAATTCACGGGCTGACAGGTGGACTGGACAATGAAACAGTCGGAGCCGCGGACGGATTCTTCCAGCGAAATGGAGATTTCGCCGTCGCTGAAGGTGGTCACTTTGCATTTTCCCAGAGGGAGGTCCAGCTGTTCCGCAATCTGGCGCGCCAGTTCGGGGTTTGCGCTTCCGGAAAAAATTTTGATGTCCTTGCCGTGTAAATTCATGTCGGTACCCCTTTCTGAATATTGCCCCGGTAAATGGGGCTCACATCGTGTTTTCTCTTTTATTATGACAGCGGAAAAAAGGATTTACAAGGTTTTGGCAGAAAAATTCTGCGGCAGCATGTGCAGAAACGGATTTTTTGGGAATTTTGGAAAAACCATGGAGACAAAAGGGGAGAGGAAGTGGAAAACTATGTGTGTTTTCCATGAAATATGACGGGTTTGGATGGATTTTTTTCTGAAAAAGGTATGGAATTTGCAGCCGCGATTTGCTATAATACAAATAGAGTGACCCCGGTATGGCTAAAAGCCGTCCGGCGGTGGATCTCACGCTGACAGATTGGGATTGATGGACAGGCCTTTTCATTCAAAATAAGGTCCGGTCTGTCCTGCCCAATTTAGAATTTTGTAGGAGGTAAATTCCAATGAGCCACAAGTATGTTTACCTGTTCTCTGAGGGTAACAGAGACATGCGCGAGCTTCTGGGCGGCAAAGGCGCTAACCTGGCAGAAATGACCAGAGCTGGTCTGCCGGTTCCCCAGGGCTTCACCGTTTCCACCGAGGCCTGCACCCAGTATTACAATGACGGCCGTCAGATCAACGACGATATCCAGGCACAGATCTATGAGGGTCTGGCTAAGATGGAAGAAATCTGCGGCAAGAAGTTCGCCGATCCGGAGAACCCGCTGCTGGTTTCCGTCCGTTCCGGCGCCCGTGCTTCCATGCCCGGCATGATGGACACCATCCTGAACCTGGGTCTGAATGACGAGGTTGTTGAGGGTCTGGCAAAGTTCACCAACAACCCCCGTTTTGCATATGACTCCTATCGCCGTTTCATCCAGATGTTCTCCGACGTGGTGATGGAGCTCTCCAAGAAGCGTTTCGAAGAGATCATCGATCAGCTGAAGGAAGAAAAGGGCGTCAAGCTGGACACCGAGCTGGACACCGACGACATGAAGGAACTGGTTGTTCGCTTTAAGGCTTTCTACAAGGCCGAAAAGGGCGAAGACTTCCCCACCGAGCCGAAGGTTCAGCTGATGGAAGCTGTGAAGGCTGTGTTCCGTTCCTGGGACAACCCCCGCGCAAACGTATACCGCCGCATGAACGAGATCCCCTACGACTGGGGTACCGCTGTTAACGTGCAGGCAATGGTATTCGGTAACTCCGGTGACAATTCCGGTACCGGCGTTGCATTTACCCGTAACCCCGCAACCGGCGAGCGCAAGCTCTTCGGTGAGTACCTGATCAACGCTCAGGGCGAAGACGTGGTTGCCGGCGTTCGTACTCCTTCCCCCATCGCTCACCTCGAGGAGCAGATGCCCGAAGTGTACGCTCAGTTCGCTGAGATCGCTGACCGCCTTGAGAAGCACTACAAGGATATGCAGGACATGGAGTTCACCATTGAGAATGGCAAGCTCTACATGCTGCAGACCCGTAACGGCAAGCGTACCGCTGCTGCTGCTCTGAAGATCGCTGTCGACCTGGTGGACGAGGGCATGATCGACGAGGAAGAGGCAGTTCTGCGCGTTGAGCCCAAGCAGCTCGACTCCCTGCTGCATCCCCAGTTCGACGCTGAGGCTGTTAAGAAGGCTGAAGTTGTCGGCAAGGGCCTGGCTGCTTCCCCCGGCGCTGCCTGCGGTAAGGTTGTCTTCACCGCTGAGGACGCTAAGGAGTGGCACGAGAGAGGCGAGAAGGTTGTTCTGGTTCGTCTGGAGACCTCTCCCGAGGACATCGAGGGCATGCAGGTTGCACAGGGCATCCTGACCGTGCGCGGCGGTATGACTTCTCATGCTGCTGTTGTTGCACGTGGTATGGGTACCTGCTGCGTATCCGGCTGCGGCGAAATCGCTGTTGACTATGACAACAAGCTGTTCACTCTGGCAGGCAAGACCTACCACGAGGGCGACTACATCTCCATCGATGGCTCCACCGGTAACATCTATGGTGAGGCTATCCCCACTGCTCCGGCTTCCATTTCCGGCGACTTCGGCCGCTTCATGGGCTGGGCAGACAAGTTCCGCAAGCTGCAGGTTTACACCAACGCTGATACTCCCCGCGATGCCAAGCAGGCTCGTGAGTTCGGCGCTGAGGGTATTGGCCTGTGCCGTACCGAGCACATGTTCTTCGAGGGCGAGCGTATTAAGGCTGTCCGCGAGATGATCGTTGCTAAGACCGTTGAGGCCCGTAAGGCTGCTCTGGCTAAGGTTCTGCCTTACCAGCAGGGCGACTTCGAGGCTCTGTATGAAGTGATGGAAGGCCGTCCGGTAACCATCCGTTACCTGGATCCCCCGCTGCACGAGTTCCTGCCCACCAAGGAAGAGGACATCGTTGAGCTGGCTGAAGACCTGGGCATCACCGTTGAAGAGCTGAAGAACGTCATCGCAAGCCTGCATGAGTTCAACCCCATGATGGGTCACCGCGGCTGCCGTCTGGCTGTTTCCTATCCCGAGATCGCTGAGATGCAGACCACTGCCGTCATCAATGCTGCTGTTAACGTCAGCAAGAAGACCGGCACCATGGTGAAGCCTCTCATCATGATCCCGCTGGTTGGCGAAGTCAAGGAGCTCAAGTTCGTGAAGGACGTTGTGACCTCCACCGCTGACAAGATCATCGCTGAGTCCGGCCTGGACATGAAGTATGAAGTGGGTACCATGATCGAGATCCCGCGTGCAGCTCTGACTGCTGACGAGATCGCTAAGGAAGCCGAGTTCTTCAGCTTCGGCACCAACGACCTGACCCAGATGACCTTCGGCTTCAGCCGTGACGACGCTGGTAAGTTCCTGGATTACTACTACGAGAACAAGATCTATGAGTCCGATCCCTTCGCTCACCTGGACCAGAAGGGTGTTGGCAAGCTGGTGAAGATGGCTGCTGAACTGGGCCGCTCCACCCGTCCTGACATCCACCTGGGCATCTGCGGCGAGCATGGCGGCGACCCGACCTCCGTTGAGTTCTGCCATAACGTCGGCCTGAACTATGTTTCCTGCTCTCCCTTCCGCGTGCCGATCGCACGTCTGGCTGCCGCTCAGGCTGCTGTTAAGGAGAAGAGAGCGAAGTAATCCTCTTTTCTTGAGAATTGCATAGCTTTTGCCCCCACTCCTGGGCCCGGGAGTGGGGGCTTTTTTTTGCAAAAAAATAGCGCTGCACAGGCAGCGCTGAAATGGATTGCTTTTGATTCAGGAAAGATAGTCCCGTTCAAAATCCTGCATCATGTCTGTAATGGAAACGTCCAGGACGGCACAGAAGCAGCCAAGCTCATAATCGGTGACAAAGCGGGCGTTGTGCTCAATTTTGCTGATCATCTGCTGGTCAAGGTTCACGCCCATGGTCTGCATTTTGGCGGCCAGCTGGCTTTGAGAAAGGCCTTTTGCCTTCCGGAATTCCTGTAAACGTTTGGAAATGACGTTTTTGTGATTGTCAAAGAGAATTTTTTTCATGAAAATACACCTATATAACGTATTACCTTGACTTTATCACGAATCACATGGTAAAATACGTCATATAAACGTATTCATATGGCAAAAAACACTACGTTCCTAGTGTTCTTTCACTTTCAGATTCATTGATAATCATGAAAAATTCACACACACAAACAAGTGTATTTCATTTAGCAATTTGCTAAGCTTGAATTTTTAGAGTGATTACTCAATGATGATATTCTGAATGCCATAGCGTAAAATCAAATTGACCAGCTCATTGCGGGAGCGGTTGGTTTCGGAGGCAATCCGGTCAAGTTCCACCAGAATGTCCTCCCGGATTCGGACGGAAATCATTTTGTACCCATCTTCTCCGCGACGTTTGATCTTTAAAGGTTCTTTTTCAAAATTTTCCAACATCCTGATCTCCTTCCTTTCTTTGGTTCAATTGTATATTGACAAAAGAAATCAGGATATAATATAATTGTATATCACAGGTGATATCATTAGCGATATCACAATTTTTATACTACGATTGTAAACGTGTGAGGTGCAAAATGGAGCGGGATTCCGGTTTTGATAAGCAGGCGTTTTCTCGAAAACTTAGAACCCTTCGGAAACAGCACGGCTTTTCTCAAAAAGAGATGGCCAACTGCCTGGAAATTGACCGCTCAACCTATGCCAGCTATGAAATCGGCCGCTCATTGCCTTCCCTCGGTTCCGTCAAAGCAATTGCGGAGCTTCTTCATGTTTCGTCTGACTTTTTGCTCGGAATCCATTCCCAACGGGAGGAGGATGCGCAGGAACCATGAACCGGATTTTACTGTATCACAAAAAAAGCCTGTTACAGCGGAGTTTTCCACTGTAACAGGCTTTTTGGTTGAAAATTAGCCCTGAATCAGGGTCTTGCCGTCCATTTCCTCCGGCTGGGGCAGGCCCAGAATCTGGAGCATGGTGGGGGCAATATCAGCCAGACGGCCGCCCTCACGCAGCTGGCAGGAGTAGCCTGCTACGCAGAAGGGAACCGGGTTGGTGGTGTGGGCAGTGAAGGGGCTGCCGTCCACGTCTACCATGCGGTCAGCGTTGCCGTGGTCAGCTGTCAGCAGCAGCACGCCGTCCATCTCGCGGATGGCTTCCACTACGCGGCCCACGCAGGTGTCAACCGCTTCTACAGCCTTCACGGCGGCCTCGAATACGCCGGTGTGGCCGACCATGTCGCAGTTTGCATAGTTCAGGATGATGACGTCATACTTGCCGCTCTTGACAGCCTCCACCATCTTGTCGGTGACCTCATAAGCGCTCATTTCGGGCTGTAGGTCATAGGTGGCAACCTTGGGGGACTTGACCAGAATGCGGTCTTCGCCCTCGTAAACGGTTTCCACACCGCCGTTGAAGAAGAAGGTCACATGAGCGTATTTCTCAGTTTCGGCAATGCGCAGCTGGGTCTTGCCGTTAGCGGAGAGGTACTCGCCCAGGGTGTTCTTCAGGCTCTGGGGCTTAAAGGCAACCTGTACGTTGGGCATGGTGGCGTCATACTGGGTCATGCACACATAGGTCAGGGGGAAGAAGCCGTTGCGGCGCTCAAAGCCGTTGAAATTCGGGTCCACAAAGGTACGGGTGATTTCACGGGCACGGTCAGGACGGAAGTTGAAGAAGATCACGGAGTCGTTGGCCTGGATGGGAGCAGCACCGTCCACCACACAGGGAACCACGAACTCGTCGGTGACGTCGTTTTCATAGGACTTGGCCACTGCGCACACGCCGCAGGCAGCCTTTTCGCCCTCGCCGTATACCATAGCGGCATAAGCCTTTTCCACGCGCTCCCAGCGGTTGTCGCGGTCCATGGCATAGTAACGGCCCATGACGGTGGCAATCTTGCCCACGCCGATTTCTTCCAGCTTGTTGGCCAGCTGTTCCACATAGTCCTTGCCGGAGCTGGGGGGCACGTCACGGCCGTCCAGCAGGCAGTGGACATAAACCTTGGTCAGGCCGAACTTCTTGGCCATCTCCACCAGTGCATACAGGTGGGTGTTGTGGCTGTGCACGCCGCCGTCAGACAGCAGGCCGATCAGGTGCAGGGCGCTGTCGTTCTTCTTGGCGTTCTCCATAGCGGCCACAAAAGCCTCGTTCTCAAAGAACACGCCGTCCTGAATGGACTTGGTGATGCGGGTCAGCTCCTGATATACGATGCGGCCTGCGCCCATGTTGGTGTGACCCACTTCGCTGTTGCCCATCTGGCCGTCGGGCAGGCCCACGTCCATGCCGGAAGCACCGATCTGGGTGACAGGGTTGGAAGCAAACAGGGCGTCAATATTGGGCTTGTTGGCGGCGGCAATGGCGTTGCCCTCTTTGGCAGCGCAGCCGAAACCGTCCAGAATCATCAGAACGAGAGGTTTTTTCATGGGAATCATTCCTTTCTGCGGCACAGCCGCAACAAATGAAAAGCAAAACAGCAAACGGGGGACTGATACGGCAAATGCCGCGCCAGCCCCCTGTTTCTATTCAGGGGGCTTCAATGAGAGAAGCCCCGTTTTTTTGAAAAGACTCAGCCAACGGTAGCAGCCTTGACGATCTCAGCGAAGTCAGCGGGCTTCAGGGAAGCGCCGCCGATCAGACCGCCGTCCACGTCGGGCTGTGCCAGCAGCTCGGCAGCATTCTTGGCGTTCATGGAACCGCCGTACTGAATGACCATCTTCTCAGCAGCCTCAGCGTCGTACAGGTCGTTGATCACGCCGCGGATGACAGCGCAAACTTCGTTGGCCTGCTCAGCGGTAGCGGTGCGGCCGGTGCCGATAGCCCAAACAGGCTCATAGGCGATGATGACGCGAGCCAGTTCTTCCTTGGAAACGCCCTGGAGAGCGATCTTGGTCTGCATGGCAACCAGCTCAGCGGTGATGCCCTGCTCACGCTGCTCCAGGTACTCGCCGACGCAAACGATAACGGTCAGGCCCTTGTCCAGAGCGGCGCGGGTGCGCTTCTGCACGGTGACGTCGGTGTCGCCGAAGTAGGTGCGGCGCTCGCTGTGGCCGGTGATGACATACTCAACGCCCATAGCAGCCAGCATATCAGCGGAGATTTCGCCGGTGAAAGCACCGGAGGGCTCCCAGTGGCAGTTTTCAGCGCCGATCTTGATGTTGGTTCCGGCGGTTGCTTCCAGAGCGGTCTGCAGGTCCACATAGGGAACGCAGGCAACCACGTCGCAGCCAGCGTCCTTCACCAGGGGAGCGATGGCGTTCAGCAGCTCTTTGGCCTCTGCGGGGGTCTTGTTCATTTTCCAGTTACCGGCAATAACAGCCTTTCTGACAGCTTTGTTCATGGGAGAACTTCCTTTCTCATAATTGACTCATTTGGTTGAAAAAGGGCGGGAAAGCCTGAGACTCTCCCGCCCTTCTGTTCACATTGATTAGGCGTCCTTCTCGTTCAGGCAGGCAATACCCGGCAGAACCAGGCCCTCCAGGAATTCGAGGGAAGCGCCGCCGCCGGTGGAGATGTGGGTCATCTTGTCGGCGAAGCCCAGCTTCTCAACAGCTGCGGCGGAGTCGCCGCCGCCGATGATGGAGATTGCGCCGCTCTCAGCCACTGCGTTAGCCACAGCGATGGTGCCGGCAGCAAACTTCTCCCACTCGGAAACGCCCATGGGTCCGTTCCAGACAACGGTGCCGGCGTTCTTAATGGCAGCTGCAAACTTCTCGCGGGTCTTGGGACCGATGTCCAGGCCCATCCAGTCGTCGGGGATGGAGTCGGAGGGAACGATCTTGGACTCAGCGTTAGCGTCATACTTGTCGGCAATGACGGTGTCCTCGGGGATCAGGAAAGCAACGCCCTTCTCCTTGGCCTTTGCCATCATGTCCTTTGCCATCTCCACTTTGTCGTCCTCGCAGATGGAGGTGCCGATGGAGTAGCCCAGGGACTTCATGAAGGTGTAAGCCATGCCGCCGCCGATGATCAGGGTGTCAACCTTGTCGATCAGGTTGTTGATCACGCCGATCTTATCGGAAACCTTAGCGCCGCCCAGAATGGCAACGAAGGGACGCTTGGGATCAGCCAGAGCGCCGCCCATGATGGAGATTTCCTTCTGAATCAGATAGCCGCAGACAGCGGGCAGATAGTCAGCCACGCCAGCGGTGGAAGCATGAGCGCGGTGTGCGGTGCCGAATGCATCGTTCACATAGATCTCAGCCATGGAAGCCAGCTCTTTTGCGAATGCGGGATCGTTCTTTTCCTCTTCCTTGTGGAAGCGAACGTTCTCAAGCAGCTCAACCTCGCCGTCCTGCAGGGAAGCAGCGATGCTCTTTGCGCTCTCGCCGATGACGTCCTTTGCCATCTTGACTTCCTGGCCCAGAGCCTTGGACAGGTAAGCGGCCACGGGAGCCAGAGAGTACTTCATGTTGAACTCACCCTTCGGGCGGCCCAGATGAGAGCACAGAATGACCTTAGCCTTGTGATCCACCAGATACTTGATGGTCTTCATCGCTTCGTTAATGCGCTTGGGGTCGGAAATGTTGCCTTCGCCGTCAAAGGGAACGTTGAAATCGCAGCGGACGAGAACTCTCTTGCCGGCTACGTCGATGTCTTCGACAGTTTTCTTGTTGAGGTAATTCATGTACGATACACTCCTTTTGCTTTGGTTCTTCTTTTTCGGAAATCGTGAAAGAAAATACAAAGTACTGTTATTATTGTATAACAAATCTCCCTGATTTTCAAGCGGTTTCATGGCAAATCCCCCGCAAAGCGGAGAAAAAATCCTGTAAAACCGGAACAGGCGTAAGAAAACGGGAGAAACCCTGTTACAGCTGACGATAGGGGGAAGCGTCCCAGTCATAGTCCCGGAGGCGGCCGCAGCCGCTGAGCTCAGGATAGTTCCACTGGCGCAGCACTTCATAGACGCCTACGGCCACGCTGTTGGAGAGGTTCAGGCTGCGGGCTTCGCTGAGCATGGGAATCCGGACACAGGAATCCGGGTTTTCAAACAGCAGTTTTTCCGGAAGGCCGGCGGTTTCCTTTCCAAAAACCAGATAGGCGCCGTCGGGATAGGAAACATCGGAATGGGCGTGGCGGGCTTTGGTGGAAAAATAGAAGAAGGGCCCCGTATTTTTTGCGAAAAAGTCGGACAGACTGTCATAGAGGGTAATGTCCAGCAGATGCCAGTAATCCAGTCCCGCCCGTTTCAGCTTCCGGTCGTCAATGGCGAAACCCATGGGGCCAACCAGATGAAGCCGTGCGCCGGTGGCGGCACAGGTGCGGGCGATATTGCCGGTGTTCTGGGGGATTTCCGGCTCTACAAGAACGATATTGAGGGTAGACAAGCGATCGACTCCTTTAGCGTATCCAGAAATTTGCCCGTTATGGGAAACAGGCAGAAAAAACTGATAAAATTTCAAAAAGGGGGAATACTGATGAATGCAGGTTCCGTTATGAGGTATCTGATTTTTTACAGGAGGTTGTACTGTTTTATGAAGAGTACCATGAATGTAGTCAAGGGCGTAGGTCTTGGAATGCTGGCGGGCGCCGCCGTGGTGATGGTGGGAGAGCGCGTGGCACAGACCAACAAAAAGCAGCTGAAAAAGAACGCCGGAAAGGCGGTCAAGGCCATGGGAGATGTGCTGGACGGCGTTCAGTATATGTTCCACTGATTTCCCGCGGAGCGCGGCTCCGCTTTACATATCACTGTGCAGCTTCAGCCGTTCCCGGTCAATTTCCACCGGTTTTCCCGCGCGCTTGACCGCCACCCAGTAACGGGTGGGATGAGAGCCGTCTTCCATGGCGGCGCGTTGGCGCTTTCCCTGCGCGGAATAATCCCGGGAAGAGGGGTCGGCAAGAGGTACTTTC
>CAJMOI010000017.1 GCA_905215105.1 uncultured bacterium | reverse complement strand
CATACTTGTTCTCGTTGGCAACCATGTCTTCTGCCTTGGCAATCAGCTGTTCCAGCATGGTCTTGTCGCCCTGGGTAATGCCCAGACCCCAGATGCCTTCCAGCAGGTTGTTCCAAGCGGTGTCTACTTCTTCCTGCGTTGCGGCAGGGTTGGCCAGCACAGCCTCAGCTTCTGCCAGCACCTGCTCGAAGTATGCCTTTGCACTGTCGGTCACGCCTTCGGTGCTCAGGTCCTTTGCATACTCATAAGTCTTCTGCAGCAGAGTCTTATTGGAACGAGCAACAATTACTTTCGCAGTTCCAAAGCAGTCGGGGTTCTCATTGGAAGTTGCCGTAACGGTCATTTCGCTGGCGGTTTCACCCTCACCCAGGAACAGCTGACCATTGGTAATCATAGTTCCTTCGCTGGTATTGCCGGAAATGGTCCAGGTAACGGTCTCGTCATCCTCAGCGCCTTCCACGATTGCAGTAAACTGACCCTTCTGGCCAGCATCGGGATTGACTCTCAGTTCAGCGGGATCAACGGTTACAGTAATCTCGGGGGTAACAACTTCATCGGTAACAGTAACGGTAACAGAAGCGGACTTGGTTTCATCCAGCTTGGAGGTTGCAGTTACAGTCAAAGTCTTGGCGGTCTCTTCCATGGAAACCTTCAGGGTACCATCTTCTTTGATGTTGGTCTTCGGGCTCTGTGCGCCTTCCACAGTCCAGGTAACTGCCTGGCTGGGATCGCCTTCACCGGAAACGGTAGCAGTAAAGACCTCTTTGCCACCCTTGCCCAGAGAAACATCGCCATTATCAATGGTCACGTTGGTTACAGTTGCGCCGGTATTTTCAATCAAATTGCGAGCTGCTGCTTCCAGTGCAATGCGAGCCTGTGATACTTCCAACTCGTTGGAGTCGTCGGCTTTAATCATGGCGCTGCACTTATCCAGTTCTGCCTTCAGCTTGGCATAGCTGGAAGCAGTATAATCTTCCTCCGCATACTTTGCGGAGAATTCATCTACCAACTCGCCCAGACGCTGGGTATCAGCCTTGCCGCGCAGGTCTGCGTATGCCTTTGCCAGAGCAGCACGAGCTGCTTCTGCGGTAGCGGTGTCAGCGCCGTCTTCCACTGCCTTGGCAGCAGTCAGAGCCTCGTTAAAGGCCGGCCAGGTTGCGGAAGTGCTGTCTTCCTCGGTCTTGGTTTCGCAACGGTCAATCAGTTCATTCAGGCCGCTCAGATCAGCGGTCAGAGTCATGGGATCACCATACTCTACGGTAAACCGCTCAGAGGTGGGACGACCAGAAACATTCACTTCATAGTAAACCGTACCACCGGCTGTGTTCAGCGGAACACCGGAAATTTTTGCTGTACCATTTACAGCAGGATTGGAATACAGAATGGGATGGTTGGCTTCTTCGGATGCATAAACGGTTACTTCTGCACCCTCGGGCAGACCGGACAGATTCAGAATACCATAACGCTGACGGGCAGTGCCGTACTGGCTGCTGGCATCTACTGCTTCGGTTAGCTGGAATCCGCGGACAGAACCCTTCAGTTCTGTGGTCGGTTTGGCAATTGCTTCACCAGTTTCGGGAGCGTATTCCACGCTGTAACGGGCACTGTGGAGAACTTCTCCGCCTGATTCGTCCAGAATCTCATAGAACAGACGGCCGCCTTCGGGGTTCAGTTCCAGATCCTTGAACTCCGCAATACCCATAGAACGCTGCTTATAGGATTCATTGGGCTGGGTAGCCTTCACCTGTGCAATGGGCTCTTCAGCATCCAAGCTGTCATACAGTTTCACAACACCGGTATTTTCACTGAAAACGCCGTTCTTATCGCCATAGGAACCGGAGGTATACAGCATACCAACGTTGTCTACTACCACGGTATCGGCAGCGCCTTCGTTGTTATGAACGGTCACGCTGCGTGCCAGCGGCACAGAAGGTGCGGACACGGACAGAACGCCGGGCTTCTCATATACTTCAAACTCATAAATACGGATAGCGCCCCATGCACTGTTGTCACTATCGGTAACATTCAGTTTGATATAGCGGGCTTTGATAGGCTCGGACAGATTGCGGTCCGTAACATTCTGTTTGTTACCGGTTACCACATCCGCCACGGTGAACTTCATATTATTAACACGTTCTTTGCTTTCAGCATCGTCACCGGTCAGCATAGGCAGACCATCGTCCGGAGCATACTGGAAGTCAAAGTCAACGGTATTCATATCGACGCTTTCACCGGCACCACGGCAGTTTGCATGATACACAACCCATCTGGAAATTTCTTTCTCTTCGCCCAGATCGATAACTGCATAGCCATATCCAGCGGTGTCGCACCACTTACTGTTGGGAATGACACCGTCGTTTACCTTATCAACGGTAACATCCTGCCAGGTAGAGCTGGAAACAGCAGGCTTTTTCAGGGCCATGTTTTCGCCCATTTCAGGAATACGGTCAAAGGAATTTTCCGGCACATTCTTCCATGCAATGGAGAAGGAAGTTGCGGTTCCGGCCACACCCGTCTCGGTGTAAGGAGTAATCTCGAAGGTAGCGGCTTCTTCATCGCCGATGCGCTCGAACTTGCCCAGATACAGAGCATCGCTGGGGGTTGCACCCACGAACTCACGCTTACCGTCAGGCAGTACACGATGAATCATGTAGGTAAAGGCATCGTCGGCTTTCTCCCAGTAAACACGGGCTTCCAGCTGGGTATCGGTGGGATAAATCACTTCATCCAGAGTTACGCTGGAAACAGTTGCCGGAGCTTCATCGTTGGTGGTGAATGCCATACGGCCAACGTTCATGGCGTAATCGGTAACACCCTCGGGAGCAGTGTAACGCAGGGAGATTGCAATGGCACGCTTGCCTGCATCGCCGGACAGATCCACAGTTGCGGTGTTCCAGCCTTCGCCTGCGGTGGTCTCGATGGGATAGAACTTAAAGTTCTCGTCGGAGTAGTCATCGCCATAGCACAGGCCCAGTTCTACGTTCACGCCGTCCTTGGGAGCCTTGTAGGTGATGCTGAACTTGCTGGTTTCGGTGATATCCAGCTGTGCGCTGTACAGTTTGATGTGGTTGGACTTCTCAGCGTCCATGCTGCCATACACCTTCATGGAGGTGCCGCCCCACCATGCATCGTCAAAGTCGATCTTGGCGGAGAGCTTCTGGCCTTCGGATTCGATGATCCAGCGCCAGGTGGGCAGAACGTCGGTCAGGGAGCGGTTGTACCAGCCGTCTTCCTTACCGGTGACTACACCGTTCTCATAGAACTTGTAGCCGTTACCAGTGGTGAAGTTGGTAACAAAGTCGGTGCCGATGACGGGAGTCTTGTCGGCCACCAGACTTGCGAATCCGCAGAATTCGTCATCCGGGCGGTAAGTGGAGGAAGGATCAAAAGTAGGACCAACCCACATTTTGGAATCCTGTACATTGATAAAATCATCGGAACTGTTGGCCTGCTGCAAGCTGGCGGTAGGTGCCAGAATACCCAGAGAGATCTTCAGGATTCCGTTCTCGTCCAAACGGGTATGATAGTCACCGCCTTTAGCGGAAGTTTCCATAGGCCAATTTTCCCAAGTAGAATGGAGATCCCACTGGCTGATGCCAGTCTGTTTGGCCGCTGCAATAGAGGTATCAATGGACCCGCTGCTGCTGCCGCTCATATCCAGCCACCACTCGTCGGTAATGCGGGTATCACCGCTCTGCATCCAGCTGTTAATACTGGTAGAGTTAACAGAACCAGAACCATTATACCAGGAAATGGTAAAATTATCAGGCTTCTTTGTTTGGATATAAGCCAGGAAATCCTTAAAGCCGGTAACGCCGGTGCCGGACTCGGCATTGAAGATATAGCCGTCAAAGCCATAGTACTGAGCAATCTCAATCAGTTTGTCAGCTGCAATGTAATTGCCGTTCGCATCCTTTTCCAGCATTTCCTTGACAAACCGATTGCCGTATGCGCTATCGCCCCAAGGCAGGAAAATGGTACCGGTTGCGGGAACACCATTGCGGTGTGCAGAGTCGATCACTTCGGGAGAAGGAATGGCAATTGGGCCTTCAGAAGAAGAGCCGCCCCAGAAGTTGAAAGTATCCACATACTGGAAATAGTTGAATGCATAGACGAAATCGTCGTCAGCACCCTGAGAAGGTGCTTCACTGGCGCGAGCATTGGACATTGCCAGAGGCATGACCTTTGCATCGCGGGAAGCCAGCGGGTTCACGTTGGGACCCATCCAGCGGTCGCGCAGCTCCACAGCACCCCGGTTATAGCGGGCATCAGGATCGTTATCCGGGCTCCACTTCTTCAGTTCGTCGATCTGGAAGCAGGAACCATAAGGCTGCAGGCTTTCATTCTGATAGTACCACTGGTTGCCAACCGGCAAAGGCTCCGGCCAGTAGCCCAAAGTGGCGCCTGCTGCGGAAGCCATGGGCGCAGCAACTGCAAAAGAACTCACAGTCAGCGCACCGGCCAGTAAACAGGCAAGGATTCGCTTGCTAAGGTGTTTCATCTTCCACTTTCCTTTCTCAAACAAGTTCTTACAAAACGGAAATGTTCCTCCCAGTTTTCTCAATTGGTGTCGCATTTCTCTTGTTTATATTTAAGCACAAGCAGGTTGTGAAAACCATATCAAAAAGTATATTTAACAGTAAAAAAACATTATATCTTGAAATTTTATGCATTTATTGCACAAAACGTATTTGTTAAATTCAGACTTATATACAAATAAATCCAAAAAAATCGGCAGAATTTACATTTTTACGATGTTTCATTCCAAAAGTTTATCACGTTGTATGAAATCTTTCAATTATAAATTTTCACCAATCAAAAGGAAATACGGCTGCCCATGGCGGGCAGCCGTACTTTCATGGAGTATTAAACAAACACTACAGAGGTTTGGGGATTATTTGCACAGACGGCGGCGGAACAGGTATACGCCTGCGGCTGCCACTGTTGCCAGCGCTGCCATCAGCAGAACAGGAGTTGCATCGCCGGTTGCGGCGGGATCATTCTTGTCGCTGTCGGGCTTGCTGGTGTTGTCACCGGTAGAGGTGCTGTTGTTGCCCTCATCCTTGCCATCATCGGGCTTGGAGTTATCGTCCTTACCGTCATCAGGATTGGTGGCGTCATCCTTCACGCTCAGGTTCTCGATGGCTGCATTCAGCTCAGCAACTGCATTGTCCACTACATCCTGATCGTCTTCGCTCAGGCTCTCGTCGGCCAGAACAGCGTTAGCTGCCTTGAATGCGGCCTGGAACACTGCTACGCTCTCCTCGGTGTACTTGCTCAGGTCGATAGACTCGGCCTTGTTAATCAGGTCTTCCAGGTTGGACTTGTCTGCCTTGAAGCGCTGAGCCAGGATTGCTTCCAGCAGAGCATCTGCTACAGGCTGGATATCCTCTTCCAGTGCATCGCCGTTGTCCATCATGGCCTTTGCGTCTGCCAGGGCATCCACCAGCTGCTGCCAGTTGTCCTGTACATACTTGTCCTGATTCGGAATCATAGCCTCTGCCTTCACAATCAGCTGCTCCAGCATCGTCTTGTCGCCCTGGACAATGCCCAGGCCCCAGATGCCTTCCAGCAGGTTGTCCCAAGCGGTATTTACTTCTTCCTGAGATGCGGCTGCATTATTCAGAACAGCCTCGGCTTCTGCCAGCACCTTCTCAAAGTATGCCTTTGCACTGTCGGTTACGCCTTCGGTGCTCAGGTTCTTTGCATAATCATAGGTCTTCTGCAGCAGAGTCATGTTTGCACGGTCAACGATGACCTTTGCGGTGCCGAAGCAATCCGGGTTCTCCACGGAAGTGGCGGTTACGGTCATTTCGGTTGCGGTTTCATCGGTGCCCAGGAACAGCTGACCATTGGTGATCAGGGTCTCTTCGCTGCTGTTGCCGCTGATGGTCCACTCTACATCCTGGTTGTCGGTGCCTTCCACCAGAGCGGTGAACTGGCCCTTCTGGCCCGGGTTAGCGTCTACCTTCAGCTCTTCGGGAGTGATGGTAACCTTGATGTCGGGTTCAACGATTTCGTCGGTTACGGTAACAGTTGCGGTTGCGGACTTGCTTTCGTCCAGCTTGGAGGTTGCGGTTACGGTCAGGGTCTTGGCGGTCTCATTCACGGAAATACGCAGGGTACCATCAGCCTTGATCACGGTGTTCTCGTGCTCATTGCCTTCCAGAGTCCAGGTAACTGCCTGGGTGGGATCGCCTTCGCCGGTTACGGTTGCGGTGAACTTCTGAGTTGCGCCCTTGCCAAGCTCAATGCTATCGGGATCAACCGTCACGTTGGTTACTGTTGCACCATTGTTTTCTACCAGGCCACGAACAGATGCTTCCAGAGCAATACGGGCCTGCTCTACTTCGAACTCGTTGCAATCGCCGCTCTTAATCATGGCGTTGCACTTGTCCAGCTCTTCTTTGAATGCCTGATAGCTGGTTGCGGTGTAGTTGTTCTCCTGATACTTGGCTGCGAAATCGGCAGTCAGTTCAGCCAGGCGCTGGGTATCAGCCTTGCCGCGCAGGTCTGCATATGCCTTTGCCAGAGCGGCGCGGGCTGCTTCTGCGGCAGCGGTGTCAGCGCCTTCTTCCACTGCCTTGGCAGCGGTCAGAGCCTCGTTGAAGGCCGGCCAGGTTGCGCTGGTGCAATCAGCTTCGGTATAAATGCTGCATCTGTCGATCAGCTCATTCAGACCGCTCAGGTCTGCGGGAATAGCCATTGCACTGTCATAGGAAACACTGAAACGCTGGGAATTGGGATGGCCGGAAACGAATACTTCATAGCAAACATTGCCTGCACCCTCGGCATTCAGCGGAATACCGGTAACGGTAGTCTTTCCATCCACAGCAGGATTGGAGAAACGAATGGGATGATCTGCATCTTCAGATGCATATACGGTTACTTCTGCGCCCTCGGGCAGACCGGACAGGTTGAGAACGCCATAACGGTCGCGCAGCTGAGAGCCGCGAACAGTGCCAAGGAGTTCTGCAGTAGGCTCGGTGATCTCTTCACCGGTTTCGGGAGCGTATTCCACGCTGTAGCGGGCACTATGGAGGATTTCTCCGCCGGATTCGTCCAGAATCTCATAGAACAGACGGCCGCCTTCGGCGTTCAGTTCCAGATTCTCAAACTTTGCGATACCAACGGAACGCTGCTTGTAGGAGTTATCAGGCTGGGTAGCCTTTACCTGTGCGATGGGTTCTTCGGCAGTCAGACTGTCATACAGCTTGACAACACCAGTGTTTTCGCTGATGGAGCCGCCCGGATACTGGCCGGAGGTATACAGCATACCAACGTTATCCACTACCACGGTATCGGTGGCGCCTTCATTATTCTTTACGGTCACGTTACGGGCCAGAGGAGTAGAGGGAGCAGCCACGGACAGAACGCCGGGGTTCTCATAGACCTGGAACTCATAAACGCGGATTGCATGCCAGGGGCTGTTATCACTCTGGGTAACATTCAGTTTGATATAACGGGCCTTGATGGGTTCGGACAGGTTGCGGTCAGTAATATTCTGCTTGTTGCCGGTCACGGCATCTGCACGTGTAAAGGACAAGCTCTGCACTCTTGCGCGGCTTGCGGCATCGTCGCCGGTCAGCAAGGGCTTGCCATCGTCGCCTGCATAGGAGAAGTCAAAGGCAACTGTGTTCATATCAACGCCTTCACCGGCGCCGCGGGCATTTGCATGGTATACAACCCATCTGGAGATATCCTTTTCTTCTCCCAGGTCGATAACAGCATAGCCGGGAACTCTCTGCGAGCACCACTTGGAGTTGGGGATAACACCATCGTTAATCTTGTCAACAGGACCATCGGCCACGCAGGTCACGCTGGAAACAGCGGGCTTGCCCAGAGCCAGGTTTTCGCCCATTTCAGGAACTTCCACGAAAGAATCTGCGGGGAAATCCTTCCATGCAATGGAGAAGGAGGTTGCGGAACCCTTCACACCGTTCTCGGTGTAAGGAGTAATCTCGAAAGTAGCGGCTTCTTCATCGCCGATGCGATTGTATTTGCCAAGATAGAAAGCATCGCTGGGGGTTGCACCCACGAACTCACGCTTGCCGTCGGGCAGTACACGATGAATCATGTACATAAAGGCGTCGTCGGCCTTTTCCCAGTAAATACGGGCTTCCATATTCAGATCGGTGGGATAGATCACTTCATCCAGAGTAATGTCGGAAACAGTTGCCGGAGCCTTGTCGTTGGTGGTAAATGCCATACGGCCAACATTCATGGCATAATCGGTAACTCCCTCGGGAGCAGTGTAACGCAGGGAGATTGCAATGGCACGCTTGCCTGCATCGCCGGACAGATCCACAGTTGCGGTGTTCCAGCCTTCGCCTGCGGTGGTCTCGATGGGATAGAACTTAAAGTTCTCGTCGGAGTAGTCATCGCCATAGCACAGGCCCAGTTCTACGTTCACGCCGTCCTTGGGAGCCTTGTAGGTGATGCTGAACTTGCTGGTTTCGGTGATATCCAGCTGTGCGCTGTACAGTTTGATGTGGTTGGACTTCTCAGCGTCCATGCTGCCATACACCTTCATGGAGGTGCCGCCCCACCATGCATCGTCAAAGTCGATCTTGGCGGAGAGCTTCTGGCCTTCGGATTCGATGATCCAGCGCCAGGTGGGCAGAACGTCGGTCAGGGAGCGGTTGTACCAGCCGTCTTCCTTACCGGTGACTACACCGTTCTCATAGAACTTGTAGCCGTTACCAGTGGTGAAGTTGGTAACAAAGTCGGTGCCGATCACAGGGGTCTTGTCGGCCACCATGTTGGCAAATCCGCAGAACTCGCTCTGAGGACGATAAGTGGAGGAAGGATCGAAGGTCGGGCCAACCCACAGCTTCTGATCCTGTACATTGATAAAGTCATCGGAATTCTTGGCCTGGGTCAGGGTAACGGTAGGAGCCAGAATACCCAGAGAAATCTTCAGGATTCCGTTCTCATCCAGACGGGTCTGATAGTTGCCGCCCTTGGTTCCGCTCATGCCGGACATGGGCCAGTATTCCCAGGTGGAGTGGATGTTCCAGGGGTCAACGCCCATTTCCTGAGCCGCTGCAATGGTGCCGTCCACATTGCCATTACCGCTCATATCCAGCCACCATTCATCGGTAACGCGCTCTTCGCCGTCCTGCATCCAATTCTGAATGCTGCCGGTATTCAGAGTACCGGAGCCGTTGTACCAGGAAATGGTGAAGTTATCGGGCTTCTTTCTCTGGATATAAGCCAGGAAATCCTTAAAGCCGGGTACACCGGTACCGGATTCGGCGTTGAAGATATAGCCGTCGAAGCCGTAGTACTGGGCGATCTCGATCAGCTTATCAGCGGCGGGATAGGTGCCGTCGGGGTTCTTTTCTACCATTTCCTGCACAAAGCGGTTGCCGTATGCATAGTCGCCCCAAGGGATGAAAATGGTGCCGGTTGCGGGAACACCGTTGCGGTGTGCGGAGTCAATGTGCTCGGGGGAAGGAATGGCGATGGGGCCTTCGCCGGAGGAGCCGCCCCAGAAGTTGTAGGTATCTACATACTGGAAGTTATTGAATGCATAGACGAAATCGCCGTCGCCGCCCTGAGAAGCAGCTTCACTGGCGCGGGCGTTGGACATGGCCAGCGGCATGACCTTTGCATCGCGGGAGGCCAACGGGTTGACGTTGGGACCCATCCACCGGTCGCGGAGCTCAATGGAGCCGCGGTTGTACCGGGCGTCGGGATCGTTGTCCGGGCTCCAGTTTTTCAGTTCATCAATCTGGAAGCAGGAGCCATAAGGCTGCAGGCTTTCATTCTGATAATACCACTGGTTGCCCATGGGCAGAGGCTCCGGCCAATAGCCCAACCCAGCAGCGGAAACGCTGGGTGAAATGACCGAGAGAGAGGAGACGGACATCAGGCCGGCCAGCAGGCAGGCGATGATGCGCTTTTTCATGTGTTTCATTTTTCACTTTCCTTTCTCAAAAATAACAAGATCGGGTCACGTGACAAAAATGCACAAACCGGACTTCTCCTGTAACATCCTGCACAGGAAAATTCCGGATTCCACATTTTCCTTGTTTCCATTTAACCACACCCGAAAACAAAAAACCATATAAAAAACCATATTTAACAGTAAACAAACATTATATTTTGAACAAGTATCTCTCAAATTCACAAAACAATCACATAAATTTTGTTCATTGATACAAACAACATGAAAAAACAGCGAAATCTCGAGGAATTCCTCGAGGTTTCGCTGTCACATTTCCTAATTTAGGACACCAATTCACATTTTTTCAGCATCACATTAATGGTGCTTCCTTCACAAATCCCTTCCAGTACAACCGTATCTCCTTCTTCCAAAGAAGCAATACTGTCCAGCTGATCTTCCTCAAAATAGCACTGTACACTAATCAGCGCATACTCGTCTTCTTCATTTTCCAGCGTAACATAGGACTTGTCCAGAATATCGTTGGCAATACTTCCCACGGTCCCCGTAACCCGAAGTTTTTTGCCCTTATACTGTTTGTCCGCCGAAACACCATTTTTATCATAGGCATCCAGCAGCTCCTGTGCCGTAACCTCCAGCACTTCTTCCTGCTTTGATTCCTCCGGTTTGCTTTCTTTGCTTTGCTCATCTCCTGCACTTACAGAAGCGGCGGGTTTGTCGCTGCTGCCGGAATTTCCGGAAGAAGCCGCACCGATTCCTGCTGCAACAATCAGCACGATCAGCCAAAACCACCATCTTTTCCAAACCGGTTTTTTCTTTTGTACTTTCCCCTCATTTTCCATTTAGATCTGCCAGCTCCTTTTTCATAATCAGTTTCTGAAAGGTATTGTAGCAGATTTGGAAATTCCTGTCCTATGCTGACAGCTTACTCATCCATCAGGCACGAGTCTGGAGAATCGTCAGTGCTTCCTCCGAATAAATCTGAAATGCAATGGCGTTCAAAGAAATAAGCACCACCAGAAATACCACTCCATAGAGTATCAGTCCCGCGATTTTCCAGTATATCTCTTTTCGCTTCAACAGAGGAAACCATTTTCGCAGTCCAAACCAGTTAAAGGTCAGCACAGCGGGAAACAGCGGAATTTGCAGATACACCAACTTGGAAACCAGATAGTCCAGCGTCGTCACTTCAAAATCCATCGGCATCAGCAGCACCGCCGTCATCAGTGCATAAAAGATTCCCAACACGATTTTAACCGTTTTTTTGAAGGAAGAATCGAGAATCGATATCGATGCCGGCGGATTTTGGGATGGGACAGGCTGTATCCCATAAAAAAGATTGCGTCTTTTCAAATCTTCCGCTAAGGCTGCGGCCGAAGGATACCGGTCCTCCGGTGAAAAAGCGGTACACCGGCGAATGACCTCCCCCAGCCCGAATTCACCCGTATGTCGGCACAGTTCTTTCAGCAGCACGCCGAGAGAATATAAATCCGAGCGCTGGTCCGTCTGGGAAAATCCGTACTGTTCCGGCGGCGCGTACCCTTCTGTTCCCAGACACACCGTATCCCGGGCACTGCTGTTTTCGCGATACTGCCGCGCAGCATCAAAATCGATCAGCACGGTTCGATATCCAGACAGAACGATATTGGAAGGCTTAATGTCCCGATGAATAATCCCTCTTACATGGATGGCCTCCAGCGTCTGTACCAGCTGTGTCAGAATCCGGACAATTTCTTCTCTGGAAAAACAGGGATTTTCCATCATCCTCTGTTCCAACGTCTTTCCCGGAATTTTCTCCTCCACGACCACCGTATCCAACCCGTCCGGAAACAGCTGATAAATTCTGGGAATGCCTGGACAGGAAATCTGCTGTAAAACCCGATACACCGCTCCGTTCGAGTGATAGAGCACCCGGAGGATCACCTCCTGCCTGGTTCCTGCATCCCATCCGGCAAAAACCGCACCTTTTGCACTTTCATGGATTACCTGATGGATCTCATATTGTTCTCTCCACCCCATAAAAACTCCCTCTTGCTTCATCAAACAAAACCTGATATTCTTAGTTTTAAAGTATTGAAAACAATCTGTCTCAGATTGCACTGCAACAAATTGTACCACGAAACCATTTTTTCCACAAGGAGGCGGCAAAGTTGGAAAAAAGCACACAGGAACTGATGCAGATGTTGTCGCTGGAAAAAGATATCAGTCAATATCTGAAAAATAACGGGGCGGAATTTCTGGAAATGCCCCTTCATGTGTATCTGGCTCAGCTGTTGGAGGAAACAGGAAGCGCTAAAAATAAAGTCATCCGGCGTTCCGGCCTGAACCAGATTTATGGCTATCAGATTTTTGCAGGCACCAAACATCCCAATCGGGACAAACTGCTGGCACTGGCGTTTGGGTTTCCCCTGTCCATTACCCAGACTCAGCGCCTCCTGCGGATGGGAATGGCCCGGGAACTGTATCCCCGCGACCGTCGTGACAGTGTGATCGCTTTTTCCCTGCGCCAAAAGCTGAGTATCCAGCAGACAGACGACCTGCTCTATGAACTGCATCTGGACACCCTTCTCTAATTTTTTGACAAAACAAAGCTCCCGTTTTCGTGCAGAAAACGGGAGCTTGCTTTTTGATTCAAAAAATCGGGCTTACTCTGCTGCGGTAAATCCGCCTTCCAGCTGGGTGTCCGCTGCATTGCTGCCCACCATAATCCGGAACTCGCCGGGCTCTACGCGCCAGACATAGTCCGGGCCAAGGGTGCGCATCCGACGGGGAGATACTGTGACCGTAACACGGCGGGTCTCACCGGGCTGCAGGGTGACCCGGGTAAAGGCTGCCAGTTCCCGCACCGGTTTGACGGTGGAGCTGAAGCAGTCGCGAATGTATACCTGAGGCACATCGGTACCTTCCCGATCTCCGATATTGGTCACATCGAAGGAAACCTCCAGCGGCTCGCCGGGACGGATGGTTTCTGCGGAAAGGCTCAGATTGTCATAGCGGAACCGGGTATAGGACAGGCCATAGCCAAAGGGATACAGGGGCATCCAGTCCATCTCCACATAGCGCCATCCGCCGCCGGGAAGACGGCTGTAGTGGCAGGGAATCTGACCCACAGAACGGGGGAAGGTAATGGGCAGACGGCCGGCAGGATTGTTGTCTCCGAACAGGGTTTCCGCTACGGCTGTACCGCCCTGTTCGCCGGGGAACCAGGCTTCCAGAATGGCCGGAATATGAGCCTGTTCCCAGTTGGCCGTTACCGGACGGCCACCCTGAATCACCAGCACCACCGGCGTACCCGTCTCATAGACAGCTTTCAGGAAGTCCAGCTGACTGCCGGGCAGATCCAGGCTGACGCGGTCGAAGTTTTCACCGGAAGTCTCTTCATTATCACCCAGACAGACGATGGCCACATCCGCACGGCGTGCAGCTTCCAGCGCTTTGGAATAGTCCTCCATACCGCTGTTATAACCGAAGATGACACGGGCGCCGCGCATATCGTTGGTGTACTCAATGCGCACGTCGTAGGTTTTGCCCTTTTCAAAATGGAAGGGCAGCAGCTGGCTGGAGTTCTTGCCCTCTCCCCAACCGTCAATGAGCAGTTTTCCATCAATGTACAGACGCATGCTGTCCTGGCTGCTCAGGCCGATGCAGCCGTCCAGCTCATAAGGCATTCTGACAGCGCCAGTCCACACAACACTGAAGCAGCTGCTGTCAACCGCCGCATGGGGGCTGGTGTAAATCCAGTTAAAGTTAATCATCAGGTCATTGCGCACTGCCACCGGCTCGCCGGAGAAAGTACGGTTGTTGTAATACCGGCCGGTCAGACCCATTTTTCCGTCCTCTGCCACCAGATATCCCTGGTCAAAGGGGTGAATGGTGTCGCCCAGGAAGTTGCAGCCGTGTTCATACAGCACTTCGGTTTCGGGAGAAACTGCTGCACGAATGCCATCCAGCACGGTAATGCTGTGGCTGCGGTCGGGATGAGCTGTATAGTCACCCAGTGCCGGTTCATCGGCGGCAGGTCCCAAAACAGCCACTGTTTTCAGATTTTTGGAAAGGGGCAGCAAATCCCGGTCATTTTTCAACAGGCAGATGGACTCCCGGGCAATTTGCAGCGCCACATCCCTGTGTGCCTGACAGCGCAGGGTGCTCTTTTCACGGCCCTCTTCCACATAGGGATTTTCAAACAGGCCCAGCATGAACTTCACCCGCAGAATCCGGCGGCAAGCCTCGTCCAGCACTTCTTCCTTCATCTCGCCGTCGCGAATCAGCTCTGCCAGACCGTTGCACCACTCATCGTGGGGATAATCAAACAGCTGGAGATCCACACCGGCCTCCACGCCCAGACGGATAGCTTCCTTACGGGTGGGCGCCACAAAATGCCAGTCATTCAGGCGCACCACAGCGGTCATGTCGGAACGGACAAAACCGGGCATTCCAAACTGACCGCGGAGCACGTCGGTCAGAATTTCGTGGTCCATGGAAACGGGGACTCCGTCAATGGCATTATAGGAACACATGGCATTGACAGCGCCGCCTTCCACAAAGGCTTCCTCAAACACCGGCATACACTGGGCAAACACTTCGTGACGGCCCATGGTGGAGGGTGCGCAGTTCAGACCGGCCACCGGGTTGCCGTATCCCACATAGTGCTTGGGCTCTGCTGCTACCGTGTCCGGGTCTTTCAGAGAATCGCCCTGTAAACCGCGGACGGTTTCCCGGGCAAACTCCGCACACAGATGAATGTCCTCGCCATAGGATTCTTCGCCACGACCATAACGGGGATCACGAATCAGGTCCATTACCGGGCTGAAAGTTTCCCGCACACCGCAGACATAGGCTTCCGTTGCAATACAGCGGCCCATCTGATAGCCCAGCTCCGGATGGAACGTGGCAGCCAGACCGATCTGCTGAGGGAAGCAGGTGGAGTCTTTGGACATAAAGCCGTGCAGCGCTTCTTCGCTGAACAGGAACGGGATGCCAAGACGGGTTTTTTCCACCGCATAGCGCTGAATTTCATTGGCCTGTGCCGCTGTGCAGCCCCGCAGCTGGATACTGCCCACGCTGTGACCGTGGAACAGTTCGTCCAGCTTTTCCAGATGCAGCTCTTTCACAAAACCGTCCGTGTCATTTTCTGCGAAATAGTATGCGGCATGCTGGTCCGTCTGCATGATTTTTTCTTCCAGCGTCATGCGCTGCAGCAGGTCTTCTACCCGCTCTTCGATGTTCTTTTTGGGATCCTGATAAGGAAACATGATCTTTCACTCTCCTCCAGCTGTTTGTCAAATCGAAACAGCTTTCTGATTTTTTGAATCTTATTGTAACAGACAAAAATGGTAAAATCAATTTCTAAAATTATGTTATTTCATAGCCGATTTTGGGATATACGAGACGATTTTTTCGAAATTGTGAATAATAGCGAAAAAAATTAATATTTATACCCGAAACAACTGAAAAAAATCGATTTCTTATCTTTCCAGCTCAATGTACGATACGGAAACATAGAGCATATTACACAAAAACAAAAAGCTTTGAAAAAATATATTGACAAAATTCGCAACATGTACTATAATGTAGACAACTTAATACTCCTTGTGTTGGATTGTTACTGTACGGCAGGCAAAACCAAATTTCCATTTATCAGCAATAGTTGCGCTGTTTTTTTGGGAATTTGGTTTTTTCATTTTTCGGCGGTAACCGTCAACTGACGCGATGCTTCAGCAAAATCTGTGAATCATCACTTTATCTTGCAGGGCATTGTTTTCTGCCCTGGCCGGAGGGCTTCATGAAACTCTTGAAGGTAATCAACAACAATATTGTCAGCTGCCTGGATACAGACGGTCAGGAAGTGATCGTCATGGGAAAGGGGCTTGGTTTTCATGCCAAAGATACACCCAATATTCCCGACAGCCGGATTGAAAAAATCTTCCGGATGGAAAACCAGCGGGAGACCGACAAGCTGAAAGCCCTCTTCTCCTCTCTGCCGTCTGAATATATCGAAGTTTCCGCAGAAATTATTGAATATGCCCGTACCATTCTGAATAAACGTTTGAATGAAAACGTTTATGTTACCCTGACGGATCACATCAAATTCGCTGTTGTTCGCTATCAGGAGGGAATCGTCTTTGAGGATGTGCTGCTCAATGAAGTTCGGCTGTTTTATCCTCAGGAGTATTCTGTGGGGCAATATGCGCTGGAACGAATCGCCATTGAACTGGGCGTGATTCTCCCGGTTGCAGAAGCCGCCAACATCGCCCTTCACATTGCCAACGCAGAATATGACACTTCCATCAGCCGGATTGTCCGCCTGACCCATACCACGCAGGGCGTACTGGAAATGATTGAATCCTATCCCGGCATTCACATTGACAAAGAGTCCTGCCGGTATGATGAATTTCTCTATCATCTGAAATTTATGGTGCTCCGTGCTTTCTCCGAAGCGGCGGAAACCACCGCAGACGACCAGCTGAATCGGGTTCTGCGCACCATGTTCCCACAGGAATACGCCTGTGCCGAACGGGTGGCCTCTTATTTACAGGAACAGGGGCTTTATTGTGTTTCAGAAGAAACCATCGCTTACCTTGCCATCCATATTCATTTTGTCAATATAAAAAAGGAGTGATCCCCTGTGGGTTTCTTAAAAAACCTTTTCAAATCCTCTGAGATTGAAATCCTCGCACCGGTTTCCGGTGAAGCAGTTCCTCTGAGTGAGGTCAGCGACCCCACTTTCAGCCAGGAAATTCTGGGCAAAGGCGCTGCCATTCGTCCCTCTGCCAATCAGATTGTGGCTCCCTGTGACGCTGTCATCGATATGATGTTTGACACCGGTCACGCGGTCAGCATGACTTCTGAAGAAGGTGTGGAAATTCTGGTCCATGTGGGCCTGGAACCCGTCAATCTGAAAGGGCAGTTTTTCAAAGTATTCGCCAACAGCGGCGACAAGGTCAAAGCCGGACAGCCTCTCATCGAGTTCGATCCCGAGGGCATCCGCAAGGCGGGCTATGACCTGATTACCCCGGTAGTCATCTGCAATTCCGATGACTATTCCGCCATCACCCCGGTCACGGGCAAAACGGTGGCCGCCGGAGAAAAGCTGCTGAGTCTTTCCAAATAAGATCGGCTTTTTTCCCTGAATTTCGGCAAAAACTGCTGTGGGCCGGCAGTTTTGGATAATTAATTAAACAGAGGAGGAATTCTGTTATGATGAAAACCTTGCAGAGACTGGGCAAGTCCTTGATGCTGCCCGTCGCCTGTCTCCCCGCCGCTGGTATCCTGATGGGTATTGGCTACTGGATTGACCAGAACGTTATGAGTGGTCTGGGCGATCCCAATGTCGTCGCTTTCTTCCTGGTAAAGGCAGGCGGCGCCATTATCGACAACATGGCAATCCTGTTCGCAATCGGTGTCGCAGTCGGTATGTCCAAGGATCAGGACGGTACTTCCGCTCTGGCCGGTCTGGTATCCTGGCTGATGACCCAGCAGATCCTTTCTCCCGCTGTGGTGGGCGTGCTCACCGGTGCGGAAGCAAATGCTGCTTTTGGCAAGATCAACAACCAGTTTATCGGTATCGTCAGCGGTCTGATCGGTGCTTTCTGCTACAACAAGTTTAAGGACACCAAGCTGCCTGACGCACTGGCATTCTTCAGCGGCAAGCGCTGCGTCGCCATTATGGCAGCCCTGATGACCCTGATCGTAGACCTGATTCTGTTCTTTGTATGGCCCTTCATCTATGGCGCACTGATCAGCCTGGGCGAGGCCATCATGAGCCTGGGTGCAGTTGGCGTAGGCATCTACACCTTCCTGAACCGTCTGCTGATTCCCGTTGGTCTGCACCACGCTCTGAACTCCGTGTTCTGGTTTGACGTGGCCGGCATCAACGACATCGCCCGTTTCTGGGGCACCGCTTCTGTGGAAGGCCTGCAGCCCGGTGAGGCCGGTATGTATATGTCCGGTTTCTTCCCGGTCATGATGTTTGGTCTGCCCGCAGCTGCTCTGGCTATGTATCACACTGCAAAGTCCAACAAGAAGAAGGTTGCTGCTGGTCTGCTGTTCTCCGGTGCACTGTGCGCATTCTTCACCGGCGTTACCGAGCCTCTGGAATTCTCCTTCATGTTCCTGGCTCCTGTGCTGTATGTGATTTATGCTCTGATGTGCGGCATTGTTGCCGGTATCACCGTGCTGTTCCCCTTCCGCGCAGGCTTCTGGTTCTCCGCCGGTTTTGTTGACTGGTTCTTCAGCTTCAAGGCTCCCAATGCTGAGGGCGGCCTGCTGCTGATCCCCATCGGCCTGGTAACCGCTGTGATCTTCTATTTCGTGTTCCGTATCGCCATCACTGCTCTGGATCTGAAGACTCCTGGCCGTGAAGATGACGACGACAAGGAAGAAGATATGAAGGCAACTCTGTCCAATGACAACTACACCGAGATCGCCAGAATCGTTCTGGAAGGTCTGGGCGGCAAGGACAACATTGCTTCCGCCGATAACTGCATCACCCGTCTGCGCATGGAGGTCAAGGACCGCCTGCTGGTGGATGAGAAGAAGATCAAGAGCGCAGGTGTTGCCGGCGTAATCCGTCCCGGTAAGAACAGCGTTCAGATCATTATCGGACCCAAGGTTCAGTTTGTTGCTGACGAGCTGAAAAAGATGCTGTAAAGAAAAAGCCAGCCTCATCCGGCCCACAGTGATGAGCAAACGCATGGATATTCTCTCCGGTTTTCACATTGGATGACCGGAAGAACAGAAACGGCACAGCCTGCGCTGTGCCGTTTTTGTCATTTACTTATCCATTTTTCCCGGGAACGTCCCCCTCGATTTCTTCCAGAAACCGAATGGCCTGACGGTATTTTTCTACACGGTTCAGCGCTTTCTGATCGACGGTTTCCAGCCGGGAAAGGTCGCTGTTGTGGCGAAGGTCCGCCAACTTCACCTTGCGGGCCGTTGAGTTCCCACTGAGCTGTCGGATATACTCCGAATAGGAAAGAGACGGGCAGTGTGTGAGTAGCCGAAGCACCTGAATCACTTCTTCCGGAAACCCCTGCTGCTCTAATTCCTCCAGCGTCCATGGTGTATCCTCCACCACATCATGCAGAACCGCACAGACCGTTGAAAGTTCATCGGTCATCTGTTCCGCCAGATGGATGGGGTGGAGAATGTAGGGCAGCCCGCTTTTGTCATACTGTCCGGCATGGGCCTCAAAGGCCAGCCGAATGGCTTTTTTCGTCATATCCGTATAAATCATTGTTCCCCCTCCTTTTCTCTATTATAAGTCATTTCGACTTTTGTGCAATCCGGATTCCCAAATTCTCCGGTGCTTGCAAACCATTTTGTTTTCCGATACAATAAGCACAGAATTCTATCTGTCAAAAAGGAGTGATGTACATGAGTCAGCGTTCCGGGAAAAAATCCTCCCCGCTGATGATTCTGTTAGGCATACTGGTAGTAGGTGTTGCCGTCGTTCTCCAACAACTGGGACTTTTTGAAACGGAAGAGCCGGTTTCTGAAAATGTATCAGGTTCCGCAGAGGCACAGGTGTATTTCATTGATGTGGGACAGGGAGACAGCGAGCTGATCCGTCTGAAAGACAGCGGGATTGATATCCTGATCGACGCCGGAACCCGCTCCACCAAACAGGAGCTGGCCGATTACCTGAAAGAACTGGGAGTAGATGACATTGATATTCTCATCGGAACCCACCCCCACGAGGACCACATCGGCGGCATGGCGAAAATCATCGAAGAATTTCCCATCGGTACCCTGTATCTGCCGGAAACCAGCGATGAAATGACCCCCGCCACCAAAACTTATGAATCCCTGCTGGATGCGGCAGAGAACAAGAACGTAACCGTCCGCACCGCTGCTGCGGGAGATGTGTTGCTGGAACAGGGCAACACGTCCTTTAAGGTGCTCTCCCCTTCCCATACAGACTATGACAATCTGAACGACTACTCCATCGTCACCCGTCTGAAAGTGGGCGACACCGCTTTCCTGTTCCAAGGCGACGCTGAAACACCAGTGGAAGAAGAAATTCTGGACTCCGGAGCCGATGTTTCCTGTGATGTGATCAAGTTGGGCCATCATGGCAGCTCCACTTCCTCCTCCCGGGCTTATCTGGAAGCGGCCAATCCTTCCGCCGCCGTGATTTCCTGCGGCGTAGGCAATGAATATGGACATCCTCACCGGGAAACCATGGATTTATTGGAAAAACTGTCCATTACCCCCTATCGCACCGACACTCAGAAAACCCTGCTTGCAGAAACAGACGGAAAAACCATTGTGTGGCAGACGGAACTGGAATCCGTCATTGATGCCGCCTCCTGATTTCGTGGAAAAACCGGAGAGTCTGTGTTATAATGAAACTGAATTTGTCCGACCTATTTTGAAAAACAAAAGGAGCGTACTGCTATGAATTGGAGACAACTGAAAAGCGGCACCGATGTCCGCGGCGTTGCCGTAGAGGGAAAATCCCCCGTTACCCTCACTGATCCGGTAGTCGGCGCCATTGCTCAGGCCTTTGCCGTCTGGCTTGCCGAAAAAAAGCAGAAATCTGTTTCTGAACTGACCCTCGCCGTGGGCCGCGATTCCCGCATTTCCGGCCCCCGTATCCGCGATGCCGTCACCGCTGCTTTGAACCGGGCCGGCGTAAATGTGCTGGACTGCGGTCTGGCCTCTACCCCTTCCATGTTTATGACTACGGTGGACCTTCCCTGTGACGGTTCCATCCAGATTACCGCCAGCCACCATCCCTATGACCGGAACGGACTGAAGTTCTTCACCCGGGACGGCGGTCTGGACGCACCGGATATTGACGCTCTGCTTTCTCTGTGTGAAGCCAATCAGCTTCCCGCTGATGCGGAAATTCCCGGAACAGTAACCCCCACTGACTACATGACCCAGTACGCCGCCCATCTTCGCGACTTGATTCAGAAAGGGGTCAACGCAGAGGACTATGAGCACCCGCTGGCCGGTTTTAAAATCGCAGTGGATGCCGGAAACGGCGCAGGCGGATTCTATGCCCGGGATGTATTGGCACCTTTGGGTGCAGACGTTTCCGGCAGCCAGTTCCTGGAGCCGGACGGCATGTTCCCCAATCATATTCCCAACCCGGAAAACGAGGAAGCCATGGCCAGCATCTGCAAGGCCGTGGTGGATTCCCACTCCGATCTGGGCGTGATTTTTGACACCGACGTGGACCGCGGCGGCGCTGTGGATGCCCGCGGTGAGGAAATCAACCGTAACCGTCTGGTAGCCATTGCCAGCGTCATTGCACTGGAAGGCAACGAAGGCGGCACTATCGTTACCGACTCCATTACTTCCGACGGACTGAAAGTGTATCTGGAAAAAACGCTGGGCGGCCATCATCATCGTTTTAAGCGGGGCTATAAAAATGTCATCAATGAGGCCATCCGCCTCAACAACGAAGGCATCAACTGCCCTCTGGCCATTGAGACTTCCGGACATGCTGCTCTGCGGGAAAACTACTTCCTGGATGACGGCGCATATCTGGTCACCCGCATTATTATCAAAATGGCACAGCTCCGCAAAGAAGGAAAGTCTCTGGACACCCTGCTGGAACCGCTGGCAGAGCCGGTGGAGGCGAAAGAAATCCGCCTGCCCATTACCCGGGAGGATTTCCGTGCCTGCGGCGAAAAAGTCATTGCTGATCTGGAAGCCTATGCACAGGCACACGGCTGGCAGATTGCCCCGGATAACCGGGAAGGAATGCGGGTTTCCTTTGACAGTGAAAACGGGGATGGCTGGTTCCTGCTGCGTCTGAGCGTGCATGATCCCATCATGCCTTTGAACATCGAAAGCAACCGGGCCGGCGGTGTTCTGGTCATTGCCCGTCAGCTCAACGAATTCCTTACCACCTGTGAGGGGCTGGACCTGACCCCCATGGCCAATTTCCTGAAAAACTGAATCTTCACTGGCTGAATCAAAAATGCCGCTGTCTACTCCGAAAAGTGAACGGCGGCATTTTTTTGTCATTAGAAATTCTGTTTATTATCAGGAATTGGGCACAGCCTCGTCAGAGTACAGCACTTCCAGCACATCCGGTCTTGCGATACCGGTGGTCAGGAAACCGTTGTACAGCTGGAAGTCCTTGACGGCCTGCTCGGTACCCTGATCGAAAGTTCCGTCATACAGAGTAAACATATATCCCAGCTCATCCAGACGCTCCTGCATTTTCAGCACATCGTCACCGCTGTCTCCCTTTTGCAGCTGACGGTAAGAGGTGCTCTCAGAAGAAGAGCTTTCCGGTTCAGGCGTGGGCTTGGGAGTCGGCTTAGGGGTAGGTTTGGGTGTGGGGGTGGGTTCTGCCTCAGAGGTTTCAGAGGAAGCAGAAGATTCAGAAGACTCGGAGGGTTCCGAACCGGTTTCATC
>CAJMOI010000016.1 GCA_905215105.1 uncultured bacterium | reverse complement strand
AACTTCTGTGTTCGGGATGGGAACAGGTGGACCCTCGTTATCATCGACACCAACTGAGTTGGTTCCTCAATGATACCACAGAATTCGACAGAATGCAAGTGCTTTTTCAAATTTTTTTCAAAAATCCCGGGAAAAATTTTTACCGGGATAGCGCCTAGTCCAGCTCCGTCAGCTGTCCCAAAAACGGCTCAAAAATGATGCCTTCCCGGGGGTCAGAACCGCTTTCGGCGGTTTCTTCCAGTGCGGTTTCAAGAAACCGGCAGGCCGTGCGCAGTACTTCTCCCAGGGGCAGGCCGTGAACCAGACCGCCGCAGAGAATGGAAGCCAGCACATCCCCGGTGCCGGAATAGCTGTAGCCGATTCTCCGGCTGGATTCCCAGAAGCACCGGCTGTCCTCTTTGATATAGGCCAGATTGGCTACCTGATCTTCGTCCCGGATGCCGGTGATGACCACGGTGCCCGGGCCCTGAGAGGCCAGATAAGAGGCCAGCTGAATCAATTCCGCCCGGGACTGCATATCCTGTGCCGCTTCCGCCGGTTCGCCCGCCAGCAGGCAGGCTTCCGTCAGGTTGGGGGTAATCACGTCCGCATCAAAGGCCAGTTCCCGCACCCGGCTGCACATTTCCTCGTCAAAAATCGGGTACCGCATTCCGTGATCGCCCAGAACCGTGTCCACCAGCACCAGCGTGTCCTCGCCCCGGAGCTTTTCCACCAGCCCCCGGGTGATCTCCGCCTGTCGGGGATTTCCCAGAAAACCGCTGTACACTGCGTCAAACCGTCCGTACCAGGGCGCCCAGCACTGTCCGAACGCTTCCATCCGGTCGGTCAGGTCCACCAGCTCATACCGGGGAAAGCCGGTCTGGTTGCTGAGCACGGCGGTGGGGAAGGGGCACACCTGAATTCCCATGGCGGAAAGAATGGGGATGGCCGCCGTCAGGGAACACCGGCCAATGCCGGCCAGGTCATGAATGGCTGCTGCTCTGGGTGTTTTCATGGAAAACCGTCCTTTCGGAAAACAGGGAATCTGATATCTGCCTTTCTATCATACCACAAAAATACGGCGTGTGACGAGTTTTTCGCCCCACGCCGTACATTTTTTCAAATAAGCTTTAGACCGCAGGCCCCGGTTTGCCGCCTTTCCACAGGTGGTTCCGCTGCAAAGCCGTGCGGATGGTGAGAAACAGCGGCACTGCAATCACGTCGGCCACAACTGCGTTGATGATGGTGGCGCTTGCCTTGGTCATCATGGCGATGGCTGCCGCTTCCGGTGCGCTGCCCGCCACAACCAGCTTGAAGAAGGAATAGCCCAGATACATGACGCAGTAGGCCAGAGAACCGGTGACAGCTGCGGTGATGAGACGGGGCAGGCGGATTTCTTCGCCGTTGCTCTTCCAGGCAATCAGGCCGCAGATCACAGCCATCAGCCCTTTGGTAATCAGGGTAACGCCGGCGCTGGAAAACCAGCCTCCGGTCAGGTCAAAGAGGAAGGAGCCCAGTCCGGCTGCCAGACCGCCGTAAAAGGGTCCGAGAATCAGGCCGGAAAGCACACAGAATACATTGGCAAATCCGATCATGGTGCGGTCTGCGCCCACGGGGATTTCCACCTTGAAGAACATGGTGGCGACATAGACCAGCGCACCCATCAGACCGGTGAGCGCAATATTGACAATGGTGCTGTTTTGTTTTTTGGAAAGCTTCGTCATGAGTATCAGCCCTTTCGCTGGAAAATAACCGGAAAACCGGGGTTCGTTTCAGGATTCAGAGTCTCTGCCTTTGGCGTGGTTCTATGATATCCCATATCTGTTCACTTTAAAATGCACAGTTTATAAAAAAATAAGATGTACAGTTTTCTTTTTCTTTCAAAGGGTGTATACTGAATCTGTCTTACTTTTTGGAAAAGGAGGAAGGGCCATGTCCTTTGTTACGCTGCATCCGGAATGGGAAACCCCGCTGTACCAGCAGCTGTATCAGGCCATCCGGGAAGCCATCGAGTCGGGGGCGCTGGCTTCCGGTACCCGGATGCCGTCCATCCGCCGCCTGCCGGAAGAGCTGGGGGTCAGCCGCACCACGGTGGAAGCCGCCTATCAGCAGCTGTGCGTGGAGGGGTATCTGAAAAGCCGTCCCCAGCGGGGGTATTTTGTGGCCTCCGCCCGGTTACAGGAAAAAGCCGGGACGGGAGAAGTGACGGTCCGGAAGCAGACACCGCCTGCTGTTCCGGTGCGCTATGATTTCGGCACCGACCGGATTGACGCGGAAACCGCCGATATTACCATCTGGAAACGGCACATCCGGGATGTGCTCAACCGGCCGGACTCCATCGTGTCCTATGGCGACCCTCAGGGAGAACCGGCACTGCGGGAAGCGCTGGCGGCTTATGCTTACCGTGCCCGGGGCGTGAAAGCCGACCCGGAGCAAATCGTCATTGGCGCAGGTATCCAGCCCCTGCTGACCATTCTCTGCGGGCTGCTTCCTCAGAAAAAAATCGCCATGGACGGGGTGGGGTTTTTACAGGCGGAGCGGGCTTTTGACGATTGCGGCGTGGAAACGGTGCGGCTGCCGGGGGATCAGGAAGGGCTGGATTTATCCGCGCTGGAAGAGAGCGGCGTGAAACAGGTGATGGTCAGCCCTTCCGCCCCTACGGGACAGGCCACTGCCATGCCCCCTTCCCGGCGGTTTGCCCTGCTCCAGTGGGCGGGGGAACAGGACGGCCTGATTCTGGAGGACGACTATAACGGCGAGCTTCGCTATACCGCCCGCCCCATTCCGGCGCTGCAAGGCTCCGGGCGGGAACGGGTGGTATATCTGGGGTCTTTTTCCAAGCTGCTGCTGCCCAGTGTGCGAATCAGCTATATGGTGCTTCCGCCGTCCCTCCTGACCCGGTATGCGCCAAGAGCCAGAGCCTATAACCAGACTTCCTCCAAGGTGGAACAGCTGGCGCTGGCAGATTACATCCGGGAAGGCCAGCTGGAACGGCATCTGCGCCGGATGCGGAAGCTCTATCTGCTGAAAAGCCGCCAGCTTCAGGAAAGTATCCGGAAGGAGCTGGGGAAAACCGTCCCCATGGCCCTGTTGGAAACGGCGCTGGCGGTGGTAATTCAGGTGCCCGGCGCCCGGGATATTGCGGAACGGGCGGCGCAGAAGGGAATCCGGGTATTCCCGGTGGGGGAAGACCTGCTTCGGCTGGGCTTTGCGGGGATTCCCTTGGACCGGATTTCCCGGGGAATGGAAGAACTGGCCCGGGTGATGGCGGACAGACCTTGAATGCCGTGTGCGGTTATAGTAAAATAGAAAATAAGGAATCAAATCAGAGGGAATCCCCGTGCCCGAAGGGATTACGGGCAGAAAGGAAGGAACCCATGCGTATTTTGGGAATTGAAAGTTCCTGTGACGAGACAGCCGCCGCCGTGGTGGAAAACGGCCGGAAGGTGCTTTCCAATGTGGTGGCTTCACAGGTGGAGGAGCATAAGCTCTACGGCGGTGTGGTGCCGGAAATCGCCTCCCGCCGTCACAGCGAAGCCATTTCCGGCGTGGTGCGTCAGGCATTGGAGGACGCAGGCTGCACGCTGGAAGAAATCGACGCCATTGCCGTGACCTATGCCCCCGGCCTCATCGGTGCGCTGCTGGTGGGCGTGAACTTTGCCAAAGGACTGGCGCTGGCAGCGGACAAACCGCTGGTGCCGGTGCATCATCTGCGCAGCCATATTGCCGCCAACTATCTGACCAACCCGGAACTGAAACCGCCGTTTTTGTGTCTGGTGGTCTCCGGCGGACACACTCACATCATTCAGGTGGAGGATTATACCCGCCTGCGGATTCTGGGAAGAACCCGGGACGATGCGGCAGGCGAAGCCTTTGACAAGGCCGCCCGGGCCATGGGAATGCCCTATCCCGGCGGTATCCATCTGGACAAGCTGGCGGAAACCGGCAACCCGGAAGCCTATACCTTCCCCCGGCCCAGCGTGACCGGTGCGCCGCTGGATTTCAGCTTTTCCGGCCTGAAAACAGCGGTGATTAACCAGCTCCACAATGCCCAGCAGAAGGGCCAGACGCTGTGTATTCCCGATCTGGCCGCTTCCTTCCGGAAAGCGGTGGTGGAATGCCTGGTGCACAATACCGTAGAAGCCGCCAAGCAGACCGGCGCGGAAAAACTGGTCATTGCCGGCGGTGTTTCCGCTAACCGGCTGCTGCGGGCCAGATTACAGGAAGAATGCGGCAAGCGGGGCTGGAAGTTCTACCGGCCGGAGCTGTGCTACTGCGGCGACAATGCCGCCATGGTGGCGTCTCAGGGGTACTGTGAGTTTTTACAGGGAAATCTGGCGGGCATGGAGCTGAACGCCTGCGCCAATATGGCGGTGGATACCCTGAAATAAGGGGGGACGGCTATGAATCTTCTGAATACCCTTTGTTTTTTGCCGGACGGGACGCTGGACCGCCGGGACGTGGAAATCGAAGGGGGAGCGCTCCGGCTTCATTCCCCGGGAACCCTGAAAGAGGGAACGGACGCTTCCCGGATGCTGTGTCTTCCGGGAATGGTTAACGCCCATTTTCACGGCCTTTCCACGCCGGGAAAAGGTCTGGAACACGACCATCCCCTGACCGAATGGTTCGGAGAAGTTCCGGAAACCGCCATGCAGGCCCGGGTGTATGATGTCATCGAACAGGATTTGCTGGAAGAGGAAATGGAAGCTATCGCCCTGTTTGAGTATATGCAGCTATTGAAGCAGGGGGTGACCCGGGTTTTTGACGGCGGCGCAGTCAACGGCAGTATTCCCGCCCAGAAACGGGCGCTGGAAAGGCTGGGAATGCGCGGTGTGCTGGACGCGGACAGCCTTCTGCCCGATTTTGCCGGACAGGATTCCTCCCTGGTTTCCTTTGCCGGTCATCTGCTGGAAGAGGAGGATTTGACGGAAGAGGCCCTTTCCGCCGTCAAATCCCTGTACGACCGGTTCCCGGAGCGGATTTTCGGAAGCCATTGTCTGGAAACCGCCTACCGGCGGCAGCTGGCGGAGGACTTCTGCGGCAAATCTTCCCCGGAACTGTTTTGGAAAAAGGGACTGCTGTCCCATCGAAACGTACTGTATCACTGTGTACACGCAGACGAAAGGGACTGGGATATCATCGCCAAAAGCGGAGCGGGTGTGGTGCACAATCCCGTCAGCAATCTGTACACCGGCACCGGAATCATGAATCTTCCGGCAGTGCTGAAACGGGGCATTCCCTGCGGACTGGGAACCGACTGGGGCTCCACCGACTGGTGGGAGGTGCTCCGCACCGCTTATCACCTGATGAAGGTACAGCCCGGCGGGGAAGCGTACCGGGCACGGGATATTTTACAGCTGGCCTGTCAGGGCGGCTGCCGCGTTCTGGGAGATTCGGAAGGCGGAAGGCTCCGGGACGGTGCGGCGGCAGACCTGGTGCTGCTCTCTCTGGATACACCGGCCCTGTATCCCGATTTTCCCGGCCATCCGGCCCTGCTGCATAATCTGGTGACCCAGGGAAGCGGGGACGGGGTCAAAGGCGTCTGCATTGCCGGAAACTGGGTGGTGTGGGACGGCGTCTGCACTCAAGTCGATGAAAAAGCCGCTGCCGGTCATTGGCGGGACGTGATGGAAAAAATCCGGGAGAAGGCGGGCGCCTGCTGATTGCCCGGGTTTGGAATAAATTTTGCATGGAGCATTGACGAATCCTGCACAAAAAGCTATAATAGATGAAAAACCGCTTATCAGACAACTAGCGGAGTTGTCTGATATATTGCGGCCAACGAAAAGAAGGAGGGGGATGCTTTTTGATAAGCGGTGCCGAAATGATGGTGAAATGCCTGGAAGCAGAAGGCGTGGAAATTGCCTTTGGCTATCCCGGTGCGGTGATCTGTCCCTTTTACGATTATTTGTATCAGTCTTCTATCCGTCATGTTCTGGTTCGGGAAGAACAGAACGCAGCCCACATGGCCAGCGGCTATGCCAGAAGCTGCGGTAAGCCCGGTGTCTGCATCGCCACCTCCGGTCCCGGCGCCACCAACCTGATTACCGGAATCGCCACGGCCTATATGGACTCCATTCCCATGGTGGCCATTACCGGTCAGGTGAATTCCGAGCTGTTGGGCCGGGACGTGTTTCAGGAAGCCGATGTGACCGGCGCCTGTGAATCCTTCACTAAGCACAGCTATCTGGTGAAGGACACCAAGGAAATTCCCCGCATCTTCAAGGAGGCCTTCCATATCGCCTCCACCGGACGGCCGGGGCCGGTGCTCATTGACGTGCCGGTGGACATCCAGCAGAATCTGGTGGAGCGCTTTTCCTATCCGGAAAAGGCCGAGATTATCGGCTATAAGCCCAGAACCCAGGGCCACGGCTTGCAGATAAAAAAAGCCATTCAGGCCATTGAGGAAGCCAAACGCCCCCTGATCTGCTGCGGCGGCGGCGTGGTGCTGGCCGGAGCCAGAGAGGAAATGAAGGCCTTTGCCCAGAACAGCGGCCTTCCCATCGTCGCCACCATGATGGGCATCGGCGTGGTGCCCATGGACAGCGACCGGTATCTGGGCATGATCGGCTCCCACGGCCGTTCCTATGCCAACCGGGCCATGCACGAAGCCGATCTGATTATCCTGTGCGGTGCGCGGGTAGGCGATCGGGCCGTAGCGGCTCCCGAACAGGTGGCGGAGCAGGCCAAAATCATCCACATCGACATTGACCCGGCGGAAATCGGAAAGAACATGCCGGTGGATATCCCCATCGTGGGCGATATTCAGCAGGTGTTGGCCCAGATGGCGGAAAAAGTCCACTATATCGACCGCCCCGAATGGGTCAAGCGGGTGGTGGATTTGAAAAAAGACTATGTCCCCCACGGAACCGACCGGGAGGACGCGGTGGAACCCCGTTCCTTTATCCGCAGCCTTTCCCAGCTCATGGACGAAAACGCCATTCTGGTGGCGGATGTGGGACAGAACCAGATCTGGTGTGCCCGGAACTATAACGTGAAGGAAGGCCGGTTCCTCACTTCCGGCGGTTTGGGAACCATGGGGTACGCCCTTCCCGCCGCCATCGGCGCAAAGCTGGCAAAGCCCCACCGGGAAGTGGTTGCGGTGTGCGGCGACGGCTCCTTCCAGATGGTGATGGGCGAACTGGGAACCCTGTGCCAGACCGGCGTGGATATCAAGCTGATTATCATGGAAAACGGCCGTCTGGGTATGGTGAAGGAATTGCAGGATAAGCTGTACGGCCACCGCTATGCCGCCACCACCCTGGACGGAAATCCGGATTTTGTGGCGCTGTGTGCCGCTTATGGCCTTCCCGCCAAACGGGCGGAAAGCAACCGGCAGGCGGTGGAGATCGCAAAGGAAATGCTGGAGCACAAGGGCCCCTTTGTGCTGGTGTGCCGGGTAGACCCGGACACGCCCACCATATAAGGAGGGAACCGGTATGAAATATACGCTTTCCGTTCTGGTGGAAAACCAGCCCGGTGTCCTGTCCAAAGTGGCGGGGCTGTTTTCCCGCCGGGGCTTCAACATCGACAGTCTGGCGGTGGGCGTCACCGAAGACCCGAAGATTTCCCGCATGACCATTGTGGTCAACGGGGATGAACATATCGTAGAGCAGGTGGAAAAACAGCTGAACAAGGTGATTCCGGTCATTAAGGTCAAGACCCTGAATACCGCCGGTGATTTCCTCAGCTGTGAGCTGAACCTGATGAAGGTTTCCGCCAACGCCCAGCAGCGCACCGAGCTTTTGCAGCTGGCCAACCTGTTTGACGCCCGGGTCATCGATGTTTCCCCCACGACCATGACCCTGCGCTTTGCGGGAACGCCCCAAAAAGGGGAAAATCTGATGATGCTTCTTCAGCCCTATGGGGTGAAGGAAGTGGTTCGCACCGGCACCATTGCCATTGAAAAGGGTGCGGCTGTTACCCGGAAAAAAGAAGTCTGACCATTTAGTTGCCAATGCGGCCGCCGGGCGGTATCAAACTGCTCCCCGGCTTCCATATATTATTTTTTCACAGAATTCAGGAGGTACTGATTATGCCGAAGATTTATTATCAGGCAGATTGCGACATCAATGTGCTCAAGGACAAAACCGTTGCCATTATCGGTTATGGCAGCCAGGGACACGCTCATGCCCTGAACCTGAAGGACAGCGGCGTGAACGTCATCGTGGGTCTGTATGACGGCAGCAAGAGCCGTGCCCGCGCAGAGGCTCACGGCCTGACCGTGATGAACGTGGCCGACGCTACCAAGGCCGCCGACATCATCATGGTGCTGATTCCCGACGAGCGCCAGGCCGATATGTACTATAAGGACATCGCTCCCAACCTGACCGAAGGCAAGGCCCTGGCATTTGCCCACGGCTTCAACATCCACTTTGGCCAGATTAAGCCCCCGGCAGACGTGGACGTGTTCATGATCGCTCCCAAGGCTCCCGGCCATACCGTGCGCAGCGAGTACATGGAGGGCAAGGGCACTCCCTGTCTGGTTGCTGTGGAGCAGGATGCTACCGGCCACTGCCTGGAGACCGCGCTGGCTTACGGCGCAGGCATCGGCGGCGCCCGTGCAGCCATCATGGAGACCACCTTCAAGATTGAGACCGAAACCGACCTGTTCGGTGAGCAGGCTGTGCTGTGCGGCGGCGTGACCGCTCTGATGAAGGCCGGCTTTGAAACCCTGGTGGAAGCCGGTTATGCCCCCGAAAACGCTTACTTCGAGTGCATCCACGAGATGAAGCTCATCGTTGACCTGATCTACACTGGCGGCTTCAAGATGATGCGTTACTCCATCTCCGACACCGCCGAGTTCGGTGATTACGAGACCGGCAAGCGCCTGATTACCGACGAGACCAAGAAGGAAATGAAGAAGATTCTGGCCGAGATTCAGGACGGCACTTTCGCCAGCAAGTGGATTGCCGAGAACAAGAACGGCCGTGCACACTTCAACGCCTGCCGCCGCATCGAGGCTTCTCACGAGCTGGAGACCGTGGGCGCAGAGCTGCGGAAGATGTACGCCTGGAACGACGACAAATACGCCGACTGAGTGCCGGATTTCCCTTTTCACCAAACGAGAGGCTGACCCCTTTGGGGCGGCCTCTTTTTTTTGGAAAAACAGGGGAGCCGCGCCGGAAACAGGCCTTTACAATAATTCCTGAAAAAAACGGCGCACAGCCGGAAAAACAGGAAGGTGATTGTATGGCTCAATCCGGAATGAACGAACGGGACTTCAAAGAGTATCTGGAGGGGCTGACCGGGATTTCTCCCCTTGAAATCAGTGTTGCCCTGTACAGCAGCTCCTCGCCCTTTGTGGTCTACAGGCGGATGGCTCAGATGCGGCTGAAAGCCCTGTCTCTGGACATTCCCGAGGATGCGTTTGAGCAAATGGTGCTGGAACTGGTGATTCAGGGAGAAGAGGGGGAACGGAAACGGGCAAAATCCGATTTTAGTCCTTTTAGTCCTTTTATTCCTTTTAGTCCCGGAGAGAAAATGAAAAAAAACAGGGGGCTTCCGGCCTTTCCCAGTGACTGCCTGCCCCCGGCCCTTCGGGACTTTGCACAGGCCACGGCGGAAAATTTGCAGGTGCCCGTGGATATGACCGCTGCCGCAGCGCTGGCAGTAGCCGCCGTTTGCGTACAGGGGAAGTTTGAGGTCAAGGTGAAATCCGGATGGGACGAGCCCCTGAGCCTCTATCTGGTGGAGACCGCCAATCCCTCCGAGCGGAAAAGCCCGGTGATGAAGGCTATGACAGCCCCTCTGTACCGCTTTACCGACCGGTATAACCGGGAACATGAAGGGGATATCCGGGAATACCGGACACGGCACAGCATTCTCCAGTCGGCGGTGAACCGGCTGACAGATCTGGCGGCCAAGGGCAAGGCCGATATGGAGGAGGTGCTGGACAAGGAGCGGGAGCTGATGGAGCTGGAAGAATCCCCGGTAAAGCCCCTGCGTCTGCTGGCGGATGACGCAACGCCGGAAGCCCTGACCTCCCTGCTGGCGGAAAACGGCGGGCGGATGGCGGTCATCAGCTCGGAGGGCGGACTGTTCGACATGGCGGCTGGACAGTACAGCGACCATGTGAACATTGACATTCTGCTGAAAGCCTTTACCGGCGACCCGGTGATGATTGACCGGAAGGGCAGGCCTTCGGAACAGATCGACCGCCCCTGTCTGACCATGCTGCTGACGGTGCAGCCCTCGGTGCTCCAGGCGGTCATGGAGAACGATACCTTCCGGGGAAGGGGGTTCCTTGCCAGAATCCTGTATACGCTGCCCCCTTCCCTGGTGGGGGAAAGGCGGTTTGAAACCCAGCCGGTTCCCCCTCTTGTACGGGAAGGGTATGAAGTCCTGCTGGATGCCCTGCTGAGCATTCCGGTACCTGCACAGCCCGGGAAGATTTGCCTTTCCAGAGCCGCCTATGAGGAGGCCAGAGCCTTTGGGGAACGGCTGGAAGGGCAGCTGCCGGAGGAGCTGGAGGAATTGCAGGACTGGGCAGGGAAATACCATGGTCAGGTGATGCGAATCGCCGGGATTCTCCACTGCTGCCGGTATGATGAGAGTGCAGGCAGCCTTCCCATGGAGCTGGAAACCATGGAGGCAGCGGAGCAGATTGGGGAATACTTCCTTGCCCATGCAAAGGCGGCGTTCCGGATGATGGGGCTGATGGATACCCGCGCCGAAAAGGACGCCCGGTATCTTCTGAAACACCTGAAAACCGTGAAGGGGGACAGGCTGAACAAAGGGGAGCTGGTGCGGATGTGTGACGGGAAGTTCTCCCGGGCGGAGGACATGGAGCCGGGGCTGCGGGAGCTGGAAAAGCGGGGGTATGTTGCCCTGGAAACCGTCAGGACAGGAGGAAGGGGCAGGCCTGCCACCATGGTGCACCTGAACCCGGAATATTTTCAAAATCCATCCGGGAATTAAAGGAATAAAAGGACTAAAAGGACTAAATTCCGGAAAAGCACAGGAATTTATTGCTTTTAATCGGTAAATCGTCTTGAAACCCGCCGCAGGTGTGGTATAATAAAACTTCACGGGCTTTGCCCATGCTCTGCCCGCAAAAACCGCCGTCCGGGCGGGAAAGGATCGGTATTTTATGGAAACTTCAACCTCCGGCAAGCACCGGAACGGAGGGTTTACCTCCTCCTTTGGATTTATCATCGCCTGTGTGGGCTCCGCAGTGGGGCTGGGCAATATCTGGATGTTCCCCTATCGGCTGGGACAGTACGGCGGCGCGGCCTTTTTGATTCCCTATCTGCTGTTTGTGTTCCTGTTCGGCTGGGTGGGCCTTTCCGCGGAATTCGCCATTGGACGCCGTGCCCGCACCGGTACCCTGGGCTCCTATCGCTACTGCTTTCTCTCCCGCAATGAAAAGGCGGGGAAAGCGGGGGAGATTCTGGGCTGGATTCCCCTCTTGGGTTCTCTGGGCATTGCCATCGGCTATGCCATTATTCTGGGATGGGTGCTGCGCTCCTGCTGGGGCTCCGTCACCGGAGAGCTGCTGAATACAGAGGCCTCCGCCTATTTTTCACAGGTAACGGGAGAGTTTGGCAGCGTGCCGTGGCATGTGCTGGTGGTGGCGCTGGTGTGCGCCGTGGTGCTCACCGGTGTTTCCCGGGGCATTGAAAAGGTGAGCAAAGTCCTGATGCCCCTGTTTTATGTGCTGTTCCTGATTGTAGCAGTGCGGGTGGCCTTCCTGCCCGGCGCCATTGAGGGCTATGAGTTCCTCTTTGTCCCCAAGTGGGAAGCCCTGCTCAAGGTGGATACCTGGGTCATGGCCATGGGACAGGCCTTTTTCTCCCTGTCCATCACCGGCTCCGGCATGATTGTCTACGGCGCTTATCTGGACAAATCCGCCGATATCCCGGCGGCTTCCCTGCGGACTGCCTTGTTCGACACCATGGCCGCCATGCTGTCGGCGCTGGCCATTATGCCGGCAGTGTTTGCCTTTGGTGTAGACCCCACTTCCGGGCCGTCCCTGCTGTTCATCACCCTGCCCGGCATTTTCCGGGAAATCCCCATGGGCAATCTGTTTGCCGTGTTCTTCTTCGTGTCCGTGGCCTTTGCAGGCATCACGTCCCTCATCAATATGTTTGAGGCCGTCATTGAAAGCTGGCAGAACCGGTTCCGGCTTCCCAGAAAAGCGGCGGTTCTCCTTTGCGGCGGAATCACGCTGGCGGTGGGATTGTTCCTGGAAGCGGAGCCCAAGGTGGGCAGCTGGATGGATTTCGTCTCCATTGTGGTGGTTCCCACCGGCGCAGTGCTGGGCGCCATTTCCATCTATTATGTGCTGGGGTATCGGAAGATTCGCGAGGAACTGGAAACCGGCCGGGAAAAGCCTTTGAGCCGTACTTTCGGGTTTGCGGCCAGGTTCATTTATGTTCCGCTGACCATCCTGGTGCTGATTCTGGGCTTCTGCTACGGCGGCATCGGCTGAGAAATCGTTCACAAAAACAGCAAGGGAGCCGGAGAACTCTTTTTGAGAACTCCGGCTCCCTTTTCTTTTCCACCGTTTTTTAAAAACCTGTTGAAAATTTGCGCGTTTTTTCCGAGATATCCAGAAAGGACGCGCAATGCGCGCCCCTACAGATAAACCCGGAATCTGCGTTGTAGGGGCGGCTATTAGCCGCCCGCAGCCCTGTACCCGGCAAAAGATGGCGGGCGCACACACAGGTGCGCCCCTACGGACAAACCTGTGAAAGGCGGTTATCTTCCGATTTCGGGCAAACAAAAAGAGGCTGCACCGGGCAGCCCCTTTTCTTTTTCCGCTTATTCGTTTTTGCCGCAGCACTTCTTGTACTTCAAACCGCTGCCGCAGGGACAGGGATCGTTTCTGCCGGGCTTTTTGCCGCTGTTCCGGACAGGACGCTTGGTGTCGGTTCCGTCGGCGCTGGTAGCGGTGGGCTTTGCCACTTCTTCCCGCTTGGGCTCTTCCTGACGGCGAATCTGCACCGTGAGCATCATCCGGGCGGTGTTTTCCCGGATGGCGGCGATCATTTCGTCGAACATCTCGAAGCCTTCCAGACGGTATTCCACCACCGGGTCATGCTGGGCATAGGCACGCAGGCCGATGCCGCGCTTCAGCTCTTCCATGGCGTCGATGTGGTCCATCCACAGGATATCCACGTTCTTCAGCAGAATCACGTGTTCCAGTTCCCGCATGATGCGCTCGCCGAAGACCTTTTCACGGGCTTCATAAATCATGTGGGCGCGTTCCTGTAATTTTTCGGTGAGATAGCCGGGTTCCAGATTTTCCAGCTCTTCGTTGGTGTACTGAAACTCGTTGGGGGTAATCATCCAGCCCATGTAGTGTTCCCGCAGAGCCGGCAAATCCCAGCTGTCGTGAACCTTGTTGTCGGGCAGATACCGGCCCACATTGTGCTCGATGGCGTCGTCAATCATCTTGAGAATCTGTTCCCGCATATTTTCGCCGTTGAGGACCTGGTCGCGCTGTGCATAGATGATTTCACGCTGACGGTTCATCACGTCGTCGTACTGGAGCACGTTTTTGCGGATGCCGAAGTTCCGGCCTTCCACCTTGCGCTGGGAGCCCTCGATGGTGTTGGACAGCATCTTGGACTCAATGGGGGTGTCCTCGTCCACGTTCAGCTTGTCCATAATGGCGTTGATCCGCTCGCCGCTGAACAGACGCATCAGATCGTCCTCCAGAGACAGGTAGAAACGGCTCATGCCCGGGTCGCCCTGACGGCCGGAACGGCCGCGGAGCTGGTTGTCGATACGGCGGGACTCGTGGCGCTCGGTGCCGATGATATACAGGCCGCCGGCTTCCCGAACCTCTTCCGCCGCTGCTTTGATCTGGTCCTTATATTTGGCTTCCAGCTCGCCAAATACCCGGCGGGCTTCCAGAATCTCCTCGTCCTCTGTCTCGGAGAAAGCGTCAGCCTCGGCAATCAGCTCTTCACTGAACTGCATCCGGCGCATTTCTTCCTTTGCCATAAACTCGGCGTTGCCGCCCAGCTTGATATCGGTTCCGCGTCCGGCCATGTTGGTGGCGATGGTAACGGCGCCCTTCTGACCGGCCTGTGCCACGATGGCAGCTTCCTTCTCGTGGTATTTGGCGTTCAGCACCTGATGCTTGATGCCCCGGCGCTTCAGCAGTGCGCTGAGCTCTTCGGACTTTTCAATGGAGATGGTACCCACCAGAATGGGCTGGCCGGTCTTGTGGTGCTCTTCGATCTCGTCGATGACTGCCCGGAACTTGGCCTTTTCGGTCTTGTACACCACGTCGGGATAGTCCACTCGTATGACAGGGCGGTTGGTGGGGATTTCCACCACGTCCAGCTTGTAGATTTCCCGGAATTCCTCTTCTTCGGTCATGGCGGTACCGGTCATACCGGACAGCTTTTCGTACAGACGGAAGAAGTTCTGGAAGGTGATGGTGGCCAGGGTCTTGCTTTCGTGGGCAACCTTCACGCCTTCCTTGGCCTCGATGGCCTGATGGAGGCCCTCGTTATAGCGGCGGCCATACATGAGACGGCCGGTGAATTCGTCAACGATGATGACTTCGCCGTCCTTCACCACATAGTCGATGTCCTTCTGCATGACACCGTGGGCCTTGATGGCCTGATTGATGTGGTGCTGCAAAGTGATGTTGTTGGCGTCGGTGAGGTTTTCAATGTTAAAATACTGCTCGGCCTTTTTCACGCCCCGGGGGGTCAGGGTTGCGGTCTTGGCCTTTTCATTGACCAGATAATCGCAGTCCGCATACAGGGCGTCGTTGTCCTCTTTTTCGTTCAGGTCAGGAACACGGGTAACGGTCAGGCTGCGGGCAAAGTGGTCGGCAATGGTGTACAGCTCGGTGGACTTTTCGCCCTGTCCGGAAATAATCAGAGGGGTTCTGGCTTCGTCGATGAGGATGGAGTCCACTTCGTCCACGATGGCGAAGTGATGGCCGCGCTGCACCTTGCGCTCCTTGTAAATGACCATGTTGTCCCGCAGATAGTCAAAGCCGAATTCGTTGTTGGTGCCATAGGTGATGTCGGCGGCATAGGCCTTTTTCCGCTCGTCATTGGGCAGATCGTGGCAGATCAGACCCACGGACAGGCCCAGCCAGCGGTATACCTTGCCCATCCACTCGCTGTCGCGGCGGGCCAGATAATCGTTGACGGTAACCACATGGACGCCCCTGCCGGTCAGTGCGTTCAGGTAAGCGGGCAGAAGCACGGTCTGAGTTTTACCTTCACCGGTCTTCATTTCTGCAATACGTCCCTGATGGAGCACGATACCGCCGGTAATCTGTACCGGGAAGTGAGGGGTTCCCAGCACACGGCGGGTGGCTTCGCGGCAGACGGCAAAAGCATCGGGCAGAATATCGTCGGTGGTTTCACCGTCTGCCAGACGTTCTTTCAGCACCTGAGTCTGCTGCTGCAGCTCATGGTCGCTCATATCCATATACTTGTCTTCCAGATCCAGCACGGCGTCCACAGTGGGCTGAATCCGTTTCAGCTCCCGTTTGCTGTAGTTGCCGAACAGGCTGCTCAAAATGTTTTTCATCTTTTACCACACTTTCCCGACCGGACGATCCGGCCGAATTCTTCGTTCAACCCCGTTCACCCCATGCGGCTCCTTTGGGGGAAAAAGCCGCGGCGTTGTCTGTACTCTTAGCAGGAGCCCCTTTTGCAGGGCCGGAAAACCTGCCAAATCTTAACCATTATACCACGAAAGCACGGCAAAGGGAAGAAGATTTCATGAACAAACTGCCCTTGAAAGGCTCTATTTTCGTCAAAATCGCCCCAAAAATACGATTCCTCTATTGTAGGGGCGCATATCATGCGCCCGTTGTTTATGGTCCGGGCGGAAACTTCCGGGCGGTTGATAACCGCCCCTACAACGGGGTTCCGGGTCTGTCCGTAGGGGCGCACCTGCGTGTGCGCCCTTCATGGAACCCGCCATTATTTTTGCAGCAGAACCGCCCGGACAGGAGAGGCCTCCAGTCCCCGCAGTTTCAGCGGGAAGGCGCACAGGGTATATCTTCCTTCCGGAACCCCGTCGAGGCAAAGCCCTTCCAGCAGGGCGATTTCGTGGCGGAGCAGTTCCCGGTGAGGCGCTTCTTCGTCGCCCATGGGCGCAATGGACTGCTGGTCGGTTCCCACCAGTGCCACCTCTGCGTCTGCCAGTACATAAGCCGCGCTGAGAGACACAAAGGCACCGCCGGAAAAGAGAACCCGTTCTCCTTTGCGCAGGCGGAGGGCTTCGATATCCTGTCCTGTGAGGATTCCTTTTGCACGCACCACCCGGCAGGGGCCGAAATACCGCTCCAGCCCGGTTTCGTCAATGGGTGCGCCGTCTTCCAGAAAATGCAGCGGCGCATCCACATGGGTGCCGCTGTGACAGCCGGTGTAAAAACCGCTGAGATTGAAGGAATCCCCCAGCTCCATCCGCCGCAGCCGCTCAAAGGAAGGGGAGGGGTCGCCCGGATAGACAGGGGCAGAGAACAGCTCCCGGGAGATATCATAGATCTTCATGCAGCCGTCCTCCCGGTGTCAAAGGGCCTGTGCCAGCTCGGGCAGTGCAGCAGCCAGCAGCTCGATGGAGCGATCGGCGGCTTCCCGGGCAAACTGGGGGAAATCCTCCACCGCTTCGTCGTTTCCGTTGTCGGAGATGGTGCGCAGCACGGCAAAGGGAACCTGATTCATATAGCACACATGACCGATGCTTCCGCCTTCCATTTCGCAGGCCATGGCGTGGAACTGTTCCGCAATGGCGGCAATTTTGCTCCGGTCTGCCATGAACTGGTCGCCGGTGGCGATAATGCCGTGAAATACATTGCCTTCATAGACTTCATGGGCTTTCCGGGTCAGAACCTCCGCCGCGGTTTTGTCCGCGGGAATTTCAATGATATTCAGGCCGGAAATCAGCCCCACCGGGTCTCCAAGGGGAGAGGTGTCCATGTCGTGCTGCACCACTGCGGTGGCGATGACCACATCTTTAATGTGGACGTCCGGACCGATTCCGCCGGCCACGCCGGAGTTGATGACCAGCTGGGGATGGAACCGCAGAATCATGGTCTGTGCGCAGACAGCGGCGTTGACCTTTCCCGGGCCGCAGACGGCCAGCGTGCAGGGGGTTCCGTTAATGGTGCCCCAGTCAAAACGGATTCCGCTGATGGTTTCGCTCTGGGCGTCCTCCAGTTTTGCCCGAAGGCCCTCGATTTCGATTTCCATTGCGCCGATAATTCCGATCATATTTGATAACATCCTTTCATTCCTGTTTTGAAAAATGGGGGGAATCATTCCAGATTCCCGGTAAGCAGCATAATGGCGGAAAGTGCCGCCAGGGGAGCGGTTTCCGTCCGGAGAATTCGGGGGCCTAATGTGGCAGTGATGGCTCCGCTTTCTGTCAGGGCTTGTACCTCGGTTTCATCCACTCCGCCCTCCGGCCCGATAAAGAAGGAGACAGTTTTCCAGTCCGGCGATACCGCCGTCGAAAGAGGCTGGCCGCCGCCTTCATAGAACAGCAGCACCGGGCCGTTTTCCGCGGCGCGGCGAAGGGCTTTTCCAAATTCCATAGACGGCTGTACCACAGGCAGAATGCCCCGGCCGCTCTGTTTGGCGGCTTCATCGGCGATTTTCTGCCAGCGGGCGTTTTTTTTGACGGCGGATTTTTCATCCGGCCGGGAAACACACCGCCGCATGGCCACCGGCACAATTTCCGAAGCCCCCAGCTCCACCGCCTTTTGCACGATGGCATCCATTTTATCCCCCTTGGGGATTCCCTGATACACCGTGACCCGGATGGAAGGTTCGCTTTGAGAGGGAGAGCGTTCCAGCACCCGCACCCGGACTTCCTCTCCCGAAAAGCCGGTGATTTCGCATTGATAGTCGGTTCCCTGCCCGTCACAGAGGGTGAGGGGTTCCCCCACCTTCATCCGCAGGGAGCGGGCAATATGACGGCCATCCTCTCCGGTGACAGCGGTTTCTTCCCCGGAAAACGGGGGGACAAAAAATCGGGGCATGGAGCGCCCTCCTTTGCTTTTGTTTTATGTTTCAGGAACGCACCTTGCGCTCTCCATTTTTCTTCGGCCCTTTCCAGGCGGCAATGGCAATGGCAATGAGGGGGTTGATCCATCCAAAGAAGGTAAAGGGCCCGTATTGCCAGGCGGAAACCCCCAGCGTGCTTTCCGTAAATCCGGCGCCGGTGCTGTAGGGGACAATGCCGCCGAACACCGTGCCGGAGTCCTCCAGAGAACGGCTGAGATAGCAGGGCTGCAAGTCCCTGGCCTCATATTCGGGGCGGAACAGCCGGCCGGTCATGATAATGGCCACATATTGCTGGCCGGTACCAAGCAAGATGGCCCAGGCGGTGAGGACTGTGGCAATCATCAGGCTTTTTTCCGTGTGTACCCGGGAAAGGACTTTTTCCGCCAGTGCATGGGCCATGCCGGTGCGCTCGAAGATTCCCGCAAAGCTCAGGGCAATGAGCATCAGGGCGATGGTCTTCATCATGCCCAGAATGCCGCCCCGGTTCAACAGGGTATCCACAGCCGCCACGCCGGTGGAACCGGTGTAGCCGTCCATAATGACCCCCAGCAGGGAAGAGACATCATGGCCCTGTACCAGCCCGCCGCAGAGAAGCCCCAGCGCCGCAGCCGCCAGCAGTCCCGGCAGAGCGGGCACCCGAAAGACTACCATCAGAATCACCAGCACCGGCGGAATCAGCAGCAGGGGGTGGATGGTAAAAGCCGACTGAAGTGCGCCGGAAATCTCCGAAACCGAGGCTTCTGTCCCGGAGGTGCCGGGGAGCAGAAATCCCATAATGCCATAAATCACCACGCACACCAGATAGGTGGGGACGGTGGTTCCCATCATGCAGCGGATATGGTCGAAAATGTCCGCGCCGGAAACCGAGGGGGCCAGATTGGTGGTGTCGGACAGAGGGGACATTTTATCCCCGAAATAGGCGCCGGAGACAATGGCGCCCACAGTCATAGGAGCAGGCACGCCCATAGCGGAACCGATGCCGAACAGGGCCACGCCCACCGTGCCGATGGTGGAAAGGGAGCTTCCCACTGCCAGAGATACCACCGAGCACAGCAGCAGGGTAGTTACCAGGAAAAAGGAAGGGGAGATCAGGGTCAGGCCGTATTCAATCATGGTGGGGATAATGCCGCCAATAATCCAGGCACCGATGAGAGCGCCGATGACCATAATAATCAGAATGGCAGGCAGCGCCGCCCGGATGGTTTCCATGATGCCCTCCTGCATCTCTTTCCAGGAAAAGCCCAGACATTTCCCAACGATTCCGGCAAGCACGGTGCTGAAAAGCAGGGGCACATGGGGAGTGGTTTTCAATACGGCGGTCATAAAGATGACGCAGGCGATGAGAAAGACAAAGACAGCCGCAGCCACCCAAAACGGAGATTTTTTCACAGAAGGCATTACACACGCCCCTTTCCTGATCACAATAAGCACCTCTATTATAGCGCCCCGGCGGCGGAGAAATCAACCGGGAAACCATAGTTCTTTTTTCTTGCACAAACGGCGGGAATATGTCATAATAAAAGCAGTTTCCAGCAGGCTGCGGTCTGCTGGCTTTTCTGTGTATTTTACGGGGTAAAGGAGCGATCATCATGAGCGGAAACAAAAAGAATATGGGGCTGATCCGGCGGTTTATTCCCTATTTCAAAAAATACAAATGGGTGCTGGTGCTGGATTTGTTCTGCGCGGCCCTCACGACCGTCTGTGAGCTGGTGCTGCCGCTGATTGTCCAGTACATCACCGATATGGGCATGAACAATCTGGAAGCCCTGACCGTGCAGATTATTTTGCAGCTGGGCCTGTTTTATCTGGTGCTGCGGGTCATTGACGGCGCGGCCAACTATTATATGGCATCCATCGGCCATATTATGGGCGCCAGAATCGAAACCGATATGCGCCGGGATTTGTTCGACCATCTGCAAAAGCTGTCCTTCTCCTACTATGACAACACCAAAATCGGACAGATTATGGCGCGGATTACCAGCGACCTCTTCGATGTGACAGAGTTCGCCCACCACTGCCCGGAAGAATTTTTCATTGCAGGGGTCAAGATTCTGGTATCCTTCTGCATCCTCGTGCCCATGAATCTCTGGCTGACGCTGATTATTTTTGCAATCCTGCCCCTGATGGTGGCCTGTTCCCTGTATTTCAACCGGAAAATGCGGGCAGAATTCAAGCGCTCCCGGGTGCAGATCGGTGAATTGAACGCACAGGTAGAGGACAGCCTGCTGGGCGTGCGGGTGGTTAAGTCCTTTGCCAACGAGGACATCGAGCGGGAAAAGTTTGGTGAAGGCAACCAGCACTTTCTCACCATCAAAAAGGCCATGTATCGGTATATGGCGGGCTTCAGCACCTCTACCCGGATGTTTGATGGCCTGATGTACATTGTGGTGGTGGTGGCCGGCGCTCTGTTCATGGTCAACCGCCAGCTGGACCCGGCGCAGCTCATGGCCTATCTGCTCTATGTCTCTACCCTGCTCACCTCCATCCGCCGCATTGTGGAATTCACCGAGCAGTTCCAGCGGGGCATGACGGGCATCGAGCGGTTTATTGAAGTCATGGACGCGCCCGTTGAGATTCAGGACGAACCGAATGCCCAGCCGCTGACCCATGTGGACGGGGATATCCGCTTTGAAAACGTGAGTTTTTCCTATGCGGACGACGGCACCGAAGTGCTGGCCCACATCAATCTCCATGTGAAGCCCGGAGAAAACGTGGCGCTGGTGGGCCCGTCCGGCGGCGGAAAAACCACCATGTGCAGCCTGATTCCCCGTTTTTACGATGTGACCGAGGGCGCGGTGCTGCTGGACGGAAAGGACATCCGGGGGCTGACGCTCCACTCCCTGCGCTCCATGATCGGCGTGGTGCAGCAGGAGGTCTATCTGTTCTCCGGTACGGTATTTGAAAACATCCAGTACGGCAAACCCGGCGCTTCCCGGGAAGAAGTGATGGACGCGGCACAAAAAGCCGGTGCTCACGAATTTATCATGAGCCTTCACGACGGCTATGACACCTATGTGGGCGAACGGGGCGTGAAGCTCTCCGGCGGCCAGAAACAGCGAATCAGTATTGCCCGGGCGTTTTTGAAAAACCCGCCCATCCTGATTCTGGATGAAGCCACCTCGGCCCTGGACAACGAGAGCGAAAAGCTGGTGCAGCAGTCTCTGGAAAAGCTGGCCAAAGGCCGCACCACCTTCACCATTGCCCACCGGCTTTCCACCATCCGCCGGGCGGACACCATTCTGGTGCTGACGGAAAAGGGCATTGAGGAGCGGGGCAATCATCAGCAATTGATGGAAAAGGGCGGGATTTACGCCCATCTGTACCAGCTTTCCACAGGACTGGAAACGCTGGCGGAATAAGGTTCAAAACGGCTTGTGTCAAAAAGACACAGGCCGTTTTTTCGTTAATTGAAAATAAAGGGCGAATATCCGATGGGTTTGTAAGATATTCTAAAAACTTTTAATATGGTTGTGCAAGGTGCGATTGACATAGCAACACTAAAAATATATAATAAATATAAATAGATGAATAAAAGTTGATAATTATAATCATATTTATAAAAATTTGTTTTCGTTTTGTGCATATCCCACTGCCTGAAATGATCCATCAGCAACCCCAGGGTAACCATTTGTTGTGACCAACGGAGAAGAAAAAGGAGGCGCAATCATGAAGAAGTTGTTTTCCATAGGCATCGTTCTTTCCCTATTGCTGGCACTGCTGACAGGCTGCCAGAGCCCCGGCCCGGAGCAGGACTTGGGGGATAAGTTTATTTTTGAGGATGACAACCAGTATTATTTTTATCTCAGCGGATTGTTTGGAAAGCCCATTGCGGAATCGGAGACAAGCTATTATGCTTCCGTGGACGAATATGTATATACCAGAGACAAGGAAACCGGAGAATGTACCCCTCTGTGCAACAAGCCTGACTGCACCCATGACGACAGGGAGTTTCTGGTAGGCGGCGCTTCCAACTGCAACGCGTATTTTGGGGCAGTCCAGCAAATATCCTATTATAAGGGAAAACTATATGTTTTATCTGTAAATACAGTATATGAAATGGACGCCAGCGGCTCCACCCGAAAGAAGCTGATAGAATCAAAAGAGTCTATCGGTACCAGTATGGTACATCGAGGCTATCTGTATCTTACATTTTCAGATTATTATATGGCATCAGAAGAATATGCAGAAGAGGAATTAAAAGACCTGAGCTATCGGATAGAGCGGTACCGGCTGGACCAATGGGACGGCAAACCGGAAATCGTCTATGAGAAGAAGGGAGAATGGGGCCAGATCAACGCCATATTTGCCTATGGGAACCGGGCTTATTTTGATATCACCGCAGCAGAAACAAGCCGGATCATGCTGTATCATCTGGCAGATAATAGCCTGTCGGAAATTTCCGGGATCAGCGGATATCCCTGTGTTGTGGATGGAAACCTGCTGTATTTTGAAGAGCCGGAAGAAATCAACGACGACATGGAATTGGAAAAAATTTTGGAGATTCAGGCAAAAAACATGGCCGTCCTGGCAGAGTTGGACGGTACGCCTATTGGAAAAACCGAAATTTCTCAGGCGTACGGATGGACGTTTGGCAGAAATGATCTGGCAGCAGGAGATAATACCGTATCATTTGTGAGTGGGCTACTGGAAGATGACGAACGAGGTGTCCGTTTCTATGATAAAGACCTGAATTTTATTCGGGAAATCAAGACGGAAAACAAAAATATGCCTTCTCTGGGGATGAATGAGGACTATTTCTTCTATATGAAGCGGCTGGAAGAAACAGACGAGGTGC
>CAJMOI010000015.1 GCA_905215105.1 uncultured bacterium | reverse complement strand
CAGAGCCCGGAACCTGCTGACCAATGAGGCCATGCAGGTTCAACAGGCAGCTTCCCTCTGCGGATTTCACAGTGTATGCCACTTCACCCGGTATTTTCGGGCAGCCTGCGGCTGTACGCCGGGCGAATACCAGCGAAAGGTTGCCCGGTAAAACTTTATTCCTGTACCGAAGCGGCTTCCACCGCAGCCTGCTCTGCATCCTTTTTCAGCTGACGGGCAAACAGCAGACGGAAAATCAGCCGGGCCAGCGGTCCGCAATAGAGCAGCTGCCACAGCAGCGCCATGGGGAGATTACAGCCAAAAGTGTGAATCCAGGTACCGAAGCTGGGCTCCTTGAAAAGCAGCGTGGCAATCAGGCTCATGACCGGGCACATAATGCAGAGGATCATGGTGGAAATGGCATAGGTAATCAGCTGAGGACGGTCTGTGGGACGCATAAAGGAAAAGGCCAGATGAGCTGCCAGCTTTTCCACCACAAAGAACTCCAGCACAAAGGCAATGGGAACCATGATGGGCATTTCATGAAGGGCCATCAGGAACGTCTCATTGGTCACTCCACCGGTATTCAGGGCTACATTGTAGACAATCATTCCATAGACCATGATACAGGCCATGATGATGGTAAAAACAACATTCTGGAATTTGGTTTTCGGCATTTTTCTAACTCCTTTTCTGATGGTAACGTAGTGGGATGAACAGAAAGGCACACAAAAAAAGAAACGGCAGCGGAACTTTCGTCTCGCTGCCGTTTCTCATTGGCGACTACCATTCATTGCTTTTTAGTATAACACAGTTTTCAAAGAAATGTAAGGGGAAATGACAAATAATTTTCATTTTCCGATTTACCATCGGCTTGTCCGCCCCTTTGTTTCGTGCTATACTGTCATCAATCAACGGGATATTCCATGGGGGCAGAGGAGGAGCGCAATGCTGGAAGAACAGAAACTCCGAGAAATCGGTGTCAGTCAATTCGGAACATTGCCTACTACAGAAATCGGATTTTATGAGGAAATCCGAACACTTTGCGAAGAAAACACCTGCCGTCTGTATGGCACTACCTGGGCCTGCCCTCCCGCTGTGGGAACTGTGGCACAGTGCAAAGAAAGATGTCTTCGCTATCAAACTGCGCTGGTTTTTAATGCGGTATATCCGCTGGAAGACTCTTTCGATTATGAAGGAATGATGGAAGGACACGCCGCCTTTAAACAGCTATGTGATGCCCTGTACCTTCTCGCCAAAGAACAGTACTCCTCCTTTCTCCTCTTATCAAATGAAGGATGCACCCGATGCAAAAGTTGTACCTATCCCGACCATGCTTGCCGATATCCGGAAAAGCTGTTTCCTTCTCTGGAAGGGTACGGAATTCAGGTCAATCGATTGGCTGAAAGTGCGGGAATCTCCTATTGCCATGGCGAAAACACCGTCACCTATTTCGGTATGCTCCTGTATTAAAATTCCCAATTCATAAAAAGAAAACCGCCTGCACAAGCTGAGCTCGTACAGGCGGTTTGGCATTTTAGGAAGAACTCTTCCTGTTTCGATTACGGATTTTCTTCTTTTTTCCGGGAACGAAGGGCCAGCCATCCGCCGGACAGCAGACAGACCGCTACCCCCATGGAAACAAATCCGAAAATATCACCGGTTCCAACCGGATCAGACGAATCAGAACTGCTGCTTCCGCTGGAAGAGCCAGACCCGCCGGTAGAGGAATCCGACGGTTCGGAGGGCTTGGAAGGATTAGACGGTTCCGAAGGCTCTGAAGGTTCCGAGGGATCAACCGGTTCCACCGGCTGAATTTCCGGAGTCAGATCAACAGGTGTAGTGGTAACCGGAGTCTCTCCCGTATAATCGGTAAAGGAAGGCATCCAGTAACCGGCGCCGGTTCCAAATCCCATCACTTTCAACAGCGCATCCGTCATCGCTGCTGCATCCTCCACCTGTTCCATAATACCCAGTGTAATCTCACCGGAAGGCGTCAGGGCTTCCCCAGCAAAATTCCGGGAATTATACTCGGCAAACCGGACATTGGGATGATAAGTCACATCAACGGTATTGCCGTCCGCATCCTTGCGGGTCCACACATTCCAACGGTCAGACTTGATGGAGGAATCCATGGTGCAGCCCACAAATGTAACGGCAGAACCGGTATTTTCATAAGTGGGATTCACGCGGGAAGGATCATATTCAATCAGATAGCTGCTGCCATCGGGCTTTCTGCCGGTAACGGTATAAATTTCCGTCTGCCACGGACGTCCAAGGCTAACTTCGCCGCCTTCCGCTGCATACTGGGGATCGACTTTCAGGGAACAGTCATAGAAGACAAATCCCACGTCATCCTTTTTGGTATTGGCAGCGGTGAAATAACCGTTGTCTTTGCCGGTAAAATAAGCCATATACAGGTCACAGTTCAGGAAATAGGCATTTGCATCACCAAACACAAAGTCTACCGTACCCTCGATATAACAGTTTTCCACAAACACCCGTACACCTGCTCCATGGAGATAGAGGGTATCCTGACGGCCCAGGAACCGGCAATCTTTGAAATACACCTTGTCAGCCACAGAACCCAGGGCTACAGCCGGGGTCTGCTCTCCCTTCTGAGTATGGTCCACTATGTTATAGCTGTTCTGGAATGTAATGCCGCAGGCACTGAACCCGGTGGCATTGGCGGTGAGCAGTACAGTACCACTCTGATCGGTGCCCACATCGTATTCATCCTGAGGAATAAATGTACCATCTGCATCAAAAGTGTTGGAAGAATAGTAGCTCTCCTCAATTACAACTGCTTCACCAGTAGTCGAAGGCATCGCCTGGAAGGAAACCCAGGGCTTGTTCACTGTCACCTTTTCGGTATAAGTACCGGGCGCAATGAGCAATACCAGCGGGCGATTTGCAGAAGAAGTATTGGCGTCCAGCGCACTCTGAATAGAGGAATAGGTGCATCCGGTCTTTCCAACAGTTACAACGGTGGGAATCACTTCATTGTCGCTGGCATAGTCAATGGAAATCGAGGTCAGATAGCAGCTTCCGGTGCCATCTGCACTTTCAAAGGACAGCGGAATATAGGTGGGTTCGGAAACGGAGGGCAGAATCACTTCTTCTCCGGTCTGAATCACCGTTTCTTCATTCAATGTCAGCGTCAGGTTATTGTAATTGTTGCCGGCCACTGTAACGGTTGCTCCCTGTGCGTCCGGTGCCACCGGAATATACAGCACGGTGCCTGCATTAACCTGCGTATCCGTTTCACGGGGAGAGAATTTGCCCACAGAAGCATCGATCTGCATTCCGTCAAATTCGGCCTTTGCGCCCTGAACTGCGGGGCGTTCCACTGTACTGGAAGCGGTAAAGTCCCAGATTTTATCCCGGGCCTCTACCTCCGGTTTGCCGAAATCGCTGCAGCTTGCATAGTTGAGAGACATGGAGTTCACATATGCAATGGTGGTAAACTCCACCTTCAGATACCGGGGATATGCGCTGCTGTCGCTCATATCAACTGCAATGGGCTGATTGGTGGTCTGGCTGACACCGTCCACCGTAATCTGGGAAGGGGTATTGCCATCCTGAGTGCCGGAAATCAACAGCACTGCACCTTTGGCGTCATAGGCCACCGGGATATACAGCACTGTACCGGCATTGATTACCACACGGGAAAGATCCGGCTGTACATTGAATTTACCGGAAACAGCGTCCACTTTGATAGCTTCATAATAACCGCGGTTGCCTTCCAGTTTTCCGGAAGCCGGCGTCTGTCCTGCTTCATCTTTCAGTCCATCCGTTGTGGTAAAGGTATAAGTAATGTCCTCGGCTTCTACAGCAGACGGCACACCGGGATATTCTTCTTCCGGCTGATTGTATACCAATTCAATGCCCGCCAGATAGGTCTGAGAAACAAATGTCAGGACACATTCCGTATCTTCCGGACCAACGGGGATGGTAACAGCGCCATTTGCGCTGTTATACTGTACGCCGCCGACCTCTACCACAGAAGAGCCGCCAGACAAACGCAGTGTTAAAACTGCGCCCTCTTCACTGGCTGTTACAGGAATGGTAAACACCGTCCCTGCGTTGATTTGGGTATCCGTTGCGCGGGGAGAGAACTTGCTGCCTTCGGCAGATGCATCAATCAAAATGCCTTCATACTCGCCGGAGGTGGTACCGCCAGGCTGCATAGTACCGGGAAGAGCGGTGGTTTCGGCTGGATTAAAACTCCAGGAAACATCCGACGGAACTGCCTTTTGAGAAACAGACGAAACCCCGGAAGTCTCTCCGGCAGTGTTTTCTGCACTAACCGGCAAAACCGACACCGTCAACAGCAGAGCCAGCAGGCAGGCTGCTATTTTCTTCATCATTTTGGTTTTCTCCTTTCATAATTGTCTTTTTCTGTATTCTTTTCCAAAAGATGGAAACTTATACAAAAAAATTATAATCCCGCTTTTAATTGAAGTCAATCGATTTACTGACAGTGATAACATTTTGCCATATATTGTTTCCTGAGTTTACAAAGAATTTTCAGAAGTCTTTCCTGCTCAACATTGTAATTTCCCCAGATTCTGGTATAATGGAAGTCAAAATTATATGGGCTCTTTTCTATGCTTTCTGTCAAGAATAGCATCGCCCTGAGCTGCATATAATAGCAAATCAGTCTACGATCTTCAGGAGGTATCGCTATGTCATTTCATGAAACCAATATTGAGAACCTTTCTTTCAATCCCTTTGTCCTGATTAACAAAGGCTGGATGCTGATTACCGCAGGAAACGAAACCAAACACAACACCATGACCGCAAGCTGGGGAAGTCTGGGCGAGCTTTGGGGCAGCTATGTTTCCACCGTTCACATCCGTCCTCAGCGCTATACACTGGAATTCGTGGAAAAACAGGATTTCTACTCTGTCTGCTTTTTTGATGAAGAATATCGCTCTGCGCTGACTGTCTGCGGAAAAGTTTCCGGCCGGGATTGTGACAAAGATCAGGAAGCCGGACTGACGCCGGTTTTTGACCAGGCCGCTCCGTACTATCAGGAAGCGCGGCTGGTTCTGATCTGCCGCAAGCTGTACAAACAGGATATGAAACCGGAATGCTTCCTGGATCGCCGGATTCTGGATAAACACTATACAGCCGGTGATTTCCACCGAACATTTATCGGAGAAATTGTGAAAGTTTTGGAACGAGACTAAAATGTTCCTGTATACAAAAAGAAGTCGTGACCCCGATTGGAGCCACGACTTCTTTTTTGGGAAAACAGTGTATTTTTAAGAACCTTGCAAACAAACTCCAAAGCCTTCTTCCCGGATACTGCGCCGCAGACGACTAAGAGTGACCGGGCTTATTCCTAGAAAAGCAGCCACATATTTATTGCTGATCCGTTCTATTACGCCGGGATAATAGTCCAAAAACCACAGATATCGTTCCTTCGCGTCATACTGATACATAGCGCTTTTAATCTCCCACTGCTTTTTCAGCGCTTCCAGCAGCATACGATTATAAATCGCTACCAATTCCAGATGCTCTTCCATCAGTTTCATAATTTCCATACAGGGAATGGACAGCACCTGACACTCTGTCAGCGCTTCCATGGCAATGGGAGAAGGATTCCCGATTCCCAAACAGGAAATAGCCGCCGCACCCATTTCAAAACCAAAACAATCCGTGATTTCTTTTCCATGCGCATCGAAAAAGAATCCTCTGAACACACCGTCGAGCAAAAAATAAATCTTGCTTGGAGTTTCATCCTGACGGACGATAATTTCCCCCTTCTTAAAAAAAGAAATTTCAGTCATTTGCATCAGTTTCTGAATCAGAGTTTCATCCGAAAGCTGAAAAGCCTTTTCATAAAACTCTCCTATCAACATAAACCTCACTCCGCCTTTCCTGAATTGTCTTTATTATACATCCTGTTTTCGACAGATTCATTAACACAGGTTAATTTTTCAAAACAAAATAAGATTTTACAACAATTCTTTCATATCTACAGGTTTATTGCTGATTTTAAACATTTACCTGATTGCTAAAATCTCTCTCTTGCAAGATTCGTGATTTGAAAGACTTTACTCCGCATACCCCATTCGAATATTAACATTAATCAAAAATAGGTATTAAAAAATTTATTTAGTCATACAAAAACCGCTCCAGTACTTCTCACCGGAGCGGTTTTCATATATAAACAAGGCAGAAAGGGAGAAAACAGTGGAATTATTGCCCCAACAATTCCTTCAAATCCTGTTCCGGCGTGGTGATGGGGGCAATCTGATACTGTTCCACCAGATAAGCCAGAACGTTGGGAGACAGAAAGGCCGGCAGCGTCGGGCCCAGCCGAATGTTCCGGATTCCCAGATACAGCAGCGTCAGGAGAATGCACACCGCCTTCTGTTCATACCAGGACAGAACCAGCGAAAGGGGCAGCTCGTTCACGGTGCATGAGAACGCATCTGCAAGAGCCAGTGCAATCCGGATAGCACTGTAAGCATCGTTGCACTGTCCAATATCCATCAGTCTGGGCAATCCTCCGATGGTTCCCAAATCCAGATCATTGAAGCGGTATTTGCCGCAGGCCAGTGTCAGAACCACCGTATCGTCGGGGGTATTTTTCACAAAGTCCGTATAGTAGTTCCGTCCGGGACGAGCGCCGTCACAGCCGCCCACCAGGAAGAAATGACGGATTGCACCGGACTTCACCGCTTCCACTACCTGTCCCGCAGCGGCCAGCACCGCGCCATGGCCGAATCCGGTGGTAACGGTTTCGCCGCCATTCAGACCGGTGAAGTGTTTCTCCTCCTGATATCCGCCAAGGGCCAGTGCTTTCTCAATGACAGGTGTAAAGTCCCGGTCCTCACCGATATGCACGATTTCGGGATAGGACACCACTTCGGTGGTAAATACCCGGTCTGCGTAACCGGGCTTGGGAGGCATCAAACAGTTGGTGGTAAAGAGAACCGGCGCGGGAAGATCCGCAAACTCTTTCTGCTGATTCTGCCATGCAGTGCCGAAATTCCCCTTCAGATGGGGGTACTTCTTCAGCTCCGGATATCCATGGGCCGGCAGCATTTCCCCGTGGGTATAAACATTGATCCCCTTTCCGGCCGTCTGTTCCAGCAGCAGCTTCAGGTCCAGCAGGTCATGGCCCGTGATGACAATAAAGGGGCCTTTTTCCACTTTCAGGGGCACTGTTGTGGGAACCGGCGTTCCAAAGGTTTCGGTATTGGCCCGATCCAGCAGCTCCATACAGGTCAGGTTCTGTTTGCCCACCTCCATCACCAGCGGAAGCAGCTGTCCCATGGTCCAGTCTTCCCCAATGGCAAACAGCGCCCTGGCAAAAAACCGGTTCAGCTCTTCGTCCCAATAGCCCAACACCATGGCGTGATAAGCATAGGCCGCCATTCCCCGGATTCCGAATAAAATCAGGGATTTCAGACTGCGGATGTCCTCCTGAGCTTCCCACAAATTGGAAAGGTCATAGTCGCTGGTTTTGCCGCAGGGAGAACCACAGCCGGCACACATGGGAGAGAGGGCTTCCTTTTCCCTGTGCACCCGGCAGATCAGGGATTCAATGGTCTCGGCGTTAAAATCAACATTAGTAATGGTGGCAAACAGCCCCTCAAGCATCAGTTTCCAGACAGGCTCCGCCAGAGGCCCTTCGCTGTCGATAGAACGAGCCAGGCCGATCAGGGCGCCGGTCAGCTCATCCTGTAACTTTGCCACCTGAGCCGTTTTTCCACAAACACCGGCTTTTCCGGTGCAGCCGGTACATCCGGCCGTCTGTTCGCACTGAAAACAAAACATCTGCTTTTCCATCCTGTATCCTCCTGTTCAGAAAATCACAACCAACAGCATTTTGAACGATTCTTTGGCGTAAACTGCGTGAGGGTGGCCTGCGGGCATGACAATGGAGTCTCCCTCGTGCAGCTCATACTTCTCACTGTCAATGGTGATCTGTCCCACGCCTTCCAGACAGGTGACAAAGGCGTCGCCGCCGGACGCATGGGTGCTGATTTCTTCCCCTTTGTCAAAGGAAAACAGCGTCATACTGACGGCGGCGTTCTGTGCCAGAGTTTTGCTCACCACCTGTCCCGGCTGACAGGCAATCTGGTCTTTCAAGGGAAAAACTTCCGATTTTGCGATGTTTTTGATTAGCTCTTTCATGGTGCGTCCTCCTTTATCAATCCAGAATCCTGCCGTCTGTGGAAATGGTCACCACCTGCCAGGGGATGAACTTGCCGCTGGCTTGCAGCGCTTTTTTCGCCGCCATTTCCAGTCCGCCGCAGCACGGCACTTCCATGCGCACAATGGTCAGACTGCGGATGTCGTTGTCGCTGAGAATCTGGGTCAGCTTTTCGCTGTAATCCACACTGTCCAGCTTGGGACAGCCAATCAATGTGATTTTCCCTTTCATAAACTCCCGATGGAGATTGGCATAGGCAAAAGCGGTGCAGTCTGCGGCAATGAGCAGCTTGGCTCCCTGGAAATACGGGGCGTGTACCGGCACCAGCTTAATCTGGCAGGGCCACTGCCCCAGCTGGGAAACGCTCTCCCCGGTTTCCGGCTTGCCGGAAGTTTCCTCCACCCGGTCAAAACGGAGCATCCGATGGCCGGGGCAACCGGTGTGAACCGCAGGCGCGGAGGCTTCCTGCTTTTTGCGGTTTTCCTCCACCGCTTTTTCATCATAGGCCGCTGCTTCCCGCTCCACAAAGGAAATTGCGCCCGTAGGACAGGTCGGCAGGCAATCGCCCAAGCCGTCACAGTAATCGTCCCGCAGCAGCACGGCTTTGCCCTCCACCATGCCGATGGCGCCTTCGTGGCAGGCCGATGCACAGGCGCCGCATCCATTACATTTTTCCCAATCTATCTGGATAATTCTCCGAATCATTGAAATTCTTTCCTTTCTTTCGTTTTTTCTTGAGCTGTTGACCTGAGTATACTATAATCAAATACGAAAGTCTGTTGTTATAACAACATCCGGAGGAAAAAATATGAGCATCCAGTTATCGAAAATCCCGATCTTCCAGGGAATAGAAGAACCGGAAATCGCTTCTCTTCTTCAATGCCTGCAAGCTACGGAACGGACCTATCAAAAGGGAGAAACCATCCTTTCGGAAGGCAGCATCACCGAAAATATGGGAATCGTACTGTCCGGCATGGCGCTCATCTCCTGCGGCGATATCTGGGGAAACACCAGTGTGCTGGGTCACGTCACCCCGGGCTCCGTATTCGCAGAAGTATACGCCTGTATTCCCGGAGAACCGCTGCTGATTACCGTATCCGCCGCGGAGGATACCACTGTATTATTTATGAACGTGGGGCGAATCCTCTCCACCTGCACCAATGCCTGTCCCTTCCACACGAGGCTGGCCCGGAACCTGCTGACGGTCTGCGCCCATAAAAGCTTGCAGCTGTCCCAGCGGATTCTGCACACAAGCTCCAAGTCCATCCGGGGACGGCTCATGTCTTATTTTTCTCAATGCGCCAAACAGGCCGGAAACCACATCTTCCACATCCCCTATAACCGCCAGCAGCTGGCGGATTATCTGGGAGTAGACCGCAGCGCCATGTGCCACGAGCTTTCCAAAATGCAGAAAGAGGGGCTGATTTCCTATGAAAAGAATCGGTTTTCTCTGAATAACATTCACGATCTATGAACCATTTCCCGTTTTTTCTGCTTGCTTAAAACAAAAAAGCCTTCTGCTCCAGGATACGCCTGAAACAGAAGGCTTTTGCAATTTCAAATCATTTTTATTTTGCTTCCAGAATGGCGCCGCGATTGCCGGAAGTAACCAGCGCTGCATACCGTGCCAGGTAGCCAGTGGTGATTTTCGGCTGACGGGGCTTCCACTCGGCCCGGCGTGCCTCCATTTCCTCATCGGAAATCTCCAACTGAATCCGGTTGGCCATAATATCGATGGAAATGGTATCCCCCTCTTTTACCAGTGCGATGGGACCGCCCACAGCTGCTTCCGGGGAAACATGGCCGATAGCTGCGCCGCGGGTTGCACCGGAGAACCGTCCGTCGGTAATCAATGCTACGGTGCTGCCCAATCCTCTGCCCACAATGGCGGAGGTGGGGTTCAGCATCTCCCGCATACCCGGACCTCCCTTGGGGCCTTCATAGCGGATGACCACCACATCACCGGGAACGATCTTGCCGCCGTTAATGGCTGCCAGCGCATCCTCTTCACAGTCAAAAACACGGGCAGGGCCGGAATGCACCAGCATTTCCGGCGCAACGGCAGAGCGCTTCACCACGCAGGAATCCGGCGCCAGATTGCCCCGGAGCACGGCAATACCACCGGTCGTGCTGTAGGGATTTTCCACAGGGCGGATGACTTCGGGATTTTTATTGATGCTGTTTGCGATATTCTCGCCCACGGTCTTACCGGTGCAGGTCATGTTATCCAGATCCAACAGGCCCAGCTTGCTGATTTCCTTCATAACGGCATACACACCGCCGGCCTCGTTCAAGTCTTCCATATGGTGAGGACCTGCGGGAGCCAGATGGCACAGGTTGGGGGTTTTGTCGCTGATGGCGTTGGCAATATCCACGTTCAGCTCAATCCCCGCTTCATGAGCAATGGCGGGCAAGTGCAGCATACTGTTGGTGCTGCATCCCAGCGCCATATCCATGGTCAGGGCGTTGCGGAAAGCCCCTTCGGTCATGATATCCCGGGGACGGATATTCTTTTTAATCAGCTCCATCACCTGCATACCGGCGTGCTTTGCCAGACGAATCCGCTCGGAATAAACCGCCGGAATGGTGCCGTTTCCGGGCAGGCCCATACCCAGCACTTCGGTGAGACAGTTCATGGAGTTTGCGGTGTACATGCCGGAACAGGAACCGCAGGTGGGGCAGGTCTTGTTCTCGAATTCCAGCAGCTTGGCATCGTCGATTTTGCCTGCATTATAGGCGCCGACTGCCTCGGAAATACTGGAAAAGCTCACCTTGCAGCCGTCTACCGTACCGGCCAGCATGGGGCCGCCGCTGACAAAAATGGTGGGGATATTCAGCCGGGCCGCTGCCATCAGCAGGCCGGGCACGTTTTTATCACAGTTGGGAACCATCACCAGTGCGTCCAGTGCGTGCGCCATGGTCATGGCTTCGGTGGAGTCGGCAATCAGATCCCGGGTTACCAGGGAGTATTTCATGCCCTGATGTCCCATGGCAAGGCCGTCACATACAGCAATAGCCGGGAAAACCACCGGTGTACCGCCGGCCATGGCAACTCCCAGCTTTACGGCCTCTACAATTTTATCCAGATTCATATGGCCGGGGACAATGTCATTCTGAGAACTGACAATACCCACCAGCGGGCGTTCGATTTCTTCTTTTGTATAGCCCAGGGCATTGAAAAGCGCCCGATGGGTGGCGCTCTTTACGCCTTTGGTCACTGCATCGCTATTCAAAGGGAATTCCTCCTTCTGGTTGTTCCGAAAAGATGTATAATCACATTATAACTTGTCAGACAACAAAAGTCAACCACGCCGGAACGAAATGGGAAACAAAAAGGGGCCGCCAATCCGGCAGCCCCTTCACAAAATTCACAATTACGCTTTCAGTGCCTCTGCGAAGAACTTGTTGTGTACCGCAGTCACAGCCTTGTCGGCGTCCTCAGCAGCAATCAGCACGGAAATCTTGATTTCGCTGGTGGAAATCATCTGGATGTTGATGTTGGCCTCGAACATGGCCTCGAACATCTCGGCAGCCACACCGGGATGGCTTTCCATACCCGCGCCCACGATGGAAACCTTGGCCACATTCTCATCATACACCACACTGGAAGCACCCAGAGCCTCAGCATAGGGATTGAGCATCTCGATGGCGGCCTTCAGATTATCCTGACCCACGGTGAAGCTGATGTCCTTGGTGCCGTTACGGCCCACAGACTGGAGAATGATATCCACGTTGATGTTTTTGGCGGACAGCTTGGAGAAGATCTTGAAGGCCAGGCCGGGCTTATCCGGCACACCGATAATCGAGATCCGTGCAATGTTGTCGTCCTTTGCTACGCCGCTGATGAGCATCTTTTCCACTTTTGTTTCCTCCTTCACGATTGTACCCGGTACTCTGGACAGGCTGGACAGCACTTCCAGTTCAATATTATATTTCTTCGCCATTTCCACAGAGCGGTTGTTGAGCACCTGTGCGCCCAAGGTTGCCAGCTCCAGCATCTCGTCATAGGAAATACTGGCCAGCTTTTTGGCGCCCGGAACCTTTCTGGGGTCTGCGGTGAACACGCCTTCCACGTCCGTATAGATCTGGCACAGGTCTGCGTGCATTACGGCAGCGATGGCCACTGCGCTGGTATCGGAACCGCCGCGGCCCAGGGTGGTCATGTCGTCATAACGGTTGATTCCCTGGAAGCCGGTAACAATGACAATATTCTTCTTATCCAGCTCCTTGCGGATACGGTCGGGAACCACTCTTTTGATTCTTGCATTTCCATAGGCGGAAGTGGTGACAAAACCGGCCTGCCAGCCCAGCAGGGAAACCACCGGGAAGCCCATCTTTTCGATGGCCATGGCCAGCAGAGAAGCGGAAATCTGCTCGCCGGAAGTAAGCAGCATATCCATTTCCCGCTTGGAAGCGTCGGGATTGATCTCTTTTGCCTTGGCAATCAGATCGTCGGTAGTGTCGCCCTGTGCGGAAACCACCACCACCAGATCATTGCCCTCTTTATACTTGCTGGTGACGATATCCGCCACGTTAAAGACCCGCTCTGCGTTTGCAACAGAGGAGCCGCCGAATTTCTGTACAATCAAGCTCATGTCTTTCTTTCCCTCACTCTCTTACTCAATGACAATCCGGGCGCCGTTGGAATCTGCCCGGAGAATCTCCGTCTGCCAACCGGTAATGCCCTTTTCTTCCAGATGGGCCGCGGCATGATTGATAAATTCATCAGCATGATCCGCGTCCACAAAAGCGATGATGGTGGGGCCTGCGCCGCTGACATAAGTACCCAGAGAACCCAGCTCATAGGTCATGCGGAACACCTGGTCATAATGGTCGATCAGGCCGCAGCGGTAGGGCTGGTGGAGCTTATCCTGTACGGCTACCCGCAGGTTTCCCAGATTGCCGGAGAAAAGGGAGGCCGTCATCAGAGCGGAACGGGACAGGTTATATACCGCGTCTGCCCGGGAATAATTCTCCGGCAGAACAGAACGGGCCTTTTCCGTTTTCAGCTCAAAAGGCGGAACCAGCACGGCAAAACGGATTTTATCGGAAACGGGCACGCTGACGCTGTAAACCCGCTTGCCTTCGATAGCGGAAGTCACCAGACCGCCGGCAATGGCGGGAGAGGTGTTGTCCGGATGGCCTTCAATCTGGGCTGCCAGATTGATCAGATCCTCCTGAGACAGAGGGTTGCCCAGCATCCGGTTTGCACCCAGAATGCCGGCCACAATACAGGCCGAGCTGCTGCCCAGTCCCCGGGCCATGGGGATGTTGTTTTCCTGTAAAATCTTCAGTCCGGGCAGCTTGTGGCCGCAGCTTTCATACAGATAATTGGCGGCCCAGAAAATCAGGTTGGAGGTATCGGTGGGAATCTTGGTGTTGTCCACCGAGGAAATCTCCACGGAGTCCCACTCTTCCATCCAAACGCGGTTATATTTGTTCAATGCGATTCCCAATGCGTCAAATCCGGAACCCAGGTTGGCGCTGGTTGCAGGTACTTCTATGCGTATCATATCTTATCAACATCCTATTCTCAAGAATTTGAAAAAGTTCCCTTACAGGTCCGCCACACGCACGGTGGTCTCCACCTTTACGCCCATTTTGGAAAGCTGCTCCAGTTTTTCCCGGATCTCTCTTTCCTTCATTTCCTTTGTCACAAAGGCCAGCTCGTTTCTGGGGGCATCTTTTCTGGAAAGCTGCTGTACGCCGCCAAAGAGGGCATCCGCGGTTCCCAGCGCCACAGAAGCGTTTTCCGCTGTGGCCCGCACATACATGGGCAGCACATCTTCCAGATAATCCTCCACATAATCGGGAGAACCGTCCTCCCAGAAGAGGTATTTCCGGGCCTTGATATGCTTCACGCAGTCGATCACGTCTGCCACAACGGCGCTGGCGGTAGGCAGCTTGCCTGCGCCCTTGCCATAGAACACCACGTCGCCGGTAGCATCGCCCCGAACCAGAATGCCGTTGAACACGTCATCCACATTGGCCAGCTGGCTGTCCCGGTCAATGAACATGGGACAGCAGATAATCTGGATTTTGCCGCTGTCCAGCATCTTCACCCGGCCAATCAGCTTGATGACACCGCCCCAGCTCTCTGCATAGTCCACATCCGCCAGAGTCAGGTTCTGGATTCCCTCGGTATGTACCTGCTCGGGATACACATGACGGCCAAAGGCCAGGGACGCCAGAATACAGATTTTCCGGCAGGCATCGTGGCCTTCCACATCGGCCGCCGGGTTGCGCTCTGCATAGCCCAGCTTCTGGGCCAGCGCCAAAGCGTCATCAAAGGTCATCTGCTCCCGAATCATCTTGGTGAGGATGAAATTGGTGGTGCCGTTGAGAATACCGGCAATCCCGATCACGTCGTTGGCCGCCAGACACTGGCTGATGGGCCGGATAATGGGAATACCGCCGCCGACGCTGGCTTCAAACAGGAAATTCAGGTTGTTTTTCTGGGCGATGGCCAGCAGCTCTGCGCCCTTGGCCGCCACCAGCTCTTTGTTGGAAGTGACCACGCTCTTGCCATTTTCCAGACAGGCCTTCACATAGTCAAAGGCCGGATGCAGACCACCCATGACTTCCACGACAATCTGCACCTCGGGGTCATTGAGAATCACGTCAAAGTCCTTGACAAACCGGTCTGCAAAGGGACTGTCGGGAAAGTCCCGCAGATCGAGAATATATTTAATGCGGATTTCTTCTTTTGCCCGTTTGGCAATGCTGTCTACATGAACCCGCAGCACCTCACCGACACCGGAGCCCACAACGCCATAACCCATGATTGCGATTTTCACCATTGTATCTACCCCACTTTTTGAAGTTGTGTCACACCCGCAGGCAATTCCCTGCGTCCGTTATTTATCGGAAATGCTGTCAATACTCAGCACACCGTCTACCTGCTGGAGACCTTCCAGCAGCTCTTCCACCGAAGAATCCATCTGATCCACCCGGGCCGAAATGGAAACCAGCGCCCGTCCGTTCACCGGAATATTCTGGTTGATGGTGAGAATATTGGCTCCCCGGGTATAGATTCCGGAAACCAGCGCCATCAAAACGCCGGGACGGTCCAACAGCACCGCCTGCACGGTAATCATATGGCTGCTCAGCTTGCGGTTGTACGGATACACCGCATCCTTGTATTTATAAAATACACTTCTGGAAATTCCAGCCATACGCACCGCTTCCGAGGTACTGGAAGCCTCTCCATTCAGCAGAAACTGTTTGGCCTGCAGTACTTTTGTAAAGACTTCCGGCAGAACGCTTTGTTCCACCAGAAGGTAGGATGCGTTTTTCATTGTTCACCACCTGCATACGATTGTGTTTCAGCAAGATACAGTTTATCACAGAAAAGCGCTGTTTGCAATAGGGATTCAATGTGATTTTTTTCAAGATTTTCTGAAATATTGTGTAAAATCACCATTGAACTGCATTTCTCTGTACCGACACCTGTCTTTCCCCAACAAAAAAGCCCCTGCTCTTCAAGAGCAAGGGCTTTTCCATGCAATTATGCTGCCGGTTCTTCTTCTGAGGAAACTGTGCTTTCTTCGTCCGAAACCGTTGACTCCGGCTCTGAGGTCACTTCCGGCACAGGTGTGGGAGAAGGCGATGGCGTGGGAGAAACGGTCGGTGCAGGTGTGGGAGTTGTCGTAGGCGTAGCAGTGGGAGACGGCGAGGGGGTTGCCTCACTCTTGTGCTGTCCATTGCAAACCGACGGGAGTCTGCCAGGCTGATACCAGCCGGTAGCCGTATCTTTACACTTATCCGATGCCAACAGACCGGTTTCTTTACAATAGGTGGCCGATACCACAGAGGAATCCATGGTATAACTCCATTCACTGGGATCTTTATCCTCCAGCACACGGGTCATAATGGCTTTCCACAGCCGCTTCGGATCGCCTGTATTGGGCAGGTCGCTGGGGTTGGGATAACCGGACCAGACAGCGGCCACGGCATACTCCGTGCCGCCAACAAACCAGGAATCGCAGTTGGAGTCGGTGGTACCGGTCTTGCCGAATACGTTCCAGCCGTAAATTCCCATTTCTGTAGCAGTACCGCTGGGGTTGTTGATGGGCTCCCGCAGCAGATGGTTCATGACAGTGGCGTCTTCCACAGACAGCACCAGTTCGGAAACATTATTGGTGTTATCCAGAATCCGGTTGCCGTCGTGATCCTCTACATAATAGTAGGTATAAGGCTCATTATACTGACCGCCGTTGCCAAAAATCTGGTAGGAAGTCGCCACTTCCTTTACCGTCATACCGCCGTTCAAACCACCGATACTCATAGCACCGATGGCCACGCTGTCCTCCTGAGGATTCAGATACTGGAAATGGAGCTTTTCCGTCAGGAAATTATAAACCGTCGTGGGACCAATCTGATTGGTCAGCTGTGCGGCCGTGGTATTCTGAGAAATTGCAAGGGCATAGGGCAGAATCATTTCTCCCTGAGGCTTTTTCCAGACATTGTTAGGACCGGGGTCACCGTTGGGGAAATAGTTCTCCACATATTCGTCCTTCAGCAGGCTGGAGTAATTGATTACACCCAAATCCATGGCTGTTGCATAAACACCGATGGGCTTGATACTGGAACCGGGCTGCCGTTTGGCGTCTGTCGCATAGTTAAACCACAGGTTGCCGGTTTTTTCCTGACGGGAACCCACCGTTGCCAGTACCCGGCCGCTGTAATCCAGCATATAGAAACCGGATTCCACTGCGCCGTCGGTTCCATAATTATCCTCGTTCTGATATTCCTCTTCCGCGATTTTCTGCGCTTCCGGGTCCATTGCACAGTAAATTTTCAGGCCGCTGTGATACAGCATCTGCTCTGCCTTGGTCTGATCGCAGTCGTATTTCTCCATCAGATCAGCCGTCACATCGTCATACAGGGCTTCAATATACCAGTTCCAGACGGAAGTATCCCTCTCTTCTTCGCTTTCCGCTTCCTGGCTGTATCCCACAAAGTGCATATTTTCCGATTCCTTCATCGCCTGATTGTACTCGGACTCGGTAATTTTCTCCTGGTCGTACATGGCCGTCAGCACCACCTGCTGGCGTTCCTTATTGTACTCCGGATAAATCAGCGGATTATAGCGGGAGGGATTCTGGGTAATGCCTGCAATCGAGGCACACTCCGCCAGAGAACAATCCTGAATATCCTTGCCAAAATACAGCTGCGCCGCTGCCTGCACGCCATTGGTACCGCCGCCAAAGGAAACAATATTCAAATAGGCTTCCAGAATTTCGCTTTTGGAATATTCTTCCTCCAGCTTCAAAGCCATAAAGATTTCCTTGATTTTCCGCAAAAGACTGACTTCGTTTTTGCCGGTAATGTTCTTAATCAGCTGCTGGGTAATGGTAGAACCGCCGCCGGAACCGCCGGTGAACAGTTTTCCCACTGCTCCGAAAGTGGTTTTCCAGTCAACGCCGTTGTGATCCGGAAAACGCTTGTCCTCAATGGCCACAATGGCATCCTTCATATACTCGGGAATTTTGTTGTAGTCCACCCACACCCGGTTTTCTGAGCTGTGCAGAGAAAGATACTCTTCGAACTGCCCGTCTTCGTTCTGCATATAGATCACGCTGTTATAGTCCAGCTTCTGCAAATCCAGACTGGGGGCTTCCACCAACTCACCCTGTTTGAAAATAAAGGCAGCCACCGTTGAGGCTACGACAGTGCCGGAAATTGCAAATATGACCAAAATGGTTACCAGCAATCTGAGTACTGTCCGCACTGCTGTCTTTGTGGTTACCGCCGCACTTCGGGAACCTTCTCCCTCTGTGGCCGGCAGACCTGTTGTCGCGGTGTTGTACTTGTTGATATCAGTTTTCTTCAAATTCAGCCAACTCCTTGATGTTACATGAAATTCGGAGAATTTTCCTCCGCTTCCAGGACCGCGGTACTTTTCGGCATGCATATTATTTCCAGTTTTCCGAATACTAACGGCGAGGTGATAGGCTATGAAACGTTCGGGAATCATTGCTGTCTGTATTTGCAGCGCCATTCTTCTTGCCGCCGGTATTCTCGGGGTTGTCTTGTCGGGAACCACTCCCGCCGACCCCCGGCTATCTGTTAATTCTACCGCAAATTCCGATTTAAGTCAAGAAACACCACCCCCGGCTTCCTCTGCACAGGAAACAGCAGCCGCTCAGACGCCCAAATACCGCATTTGTGAATACGAGGGAAAAGTGGCGGTTTTTCTGGCGGGACGAGAGCTGCCCTATCAGATTCTGGAAACCCGGGTGGACTCCCTGCCGGAATACGACCAGGAACTGCTGCGAGAAGGAATTGCCGCGCAAAACGAACAGGAACTGCTGGAGCTTTTGCAGGATTACGGCAGCTAAAAAACCCGGAGTTCCCCTTTTGGGAGAACTCCGGGTTTTGACATTCCTTGAAAATTGCGATCAACCACAGACTTTGCCGTTCTGGAAAATTTTCACGATGTTCAGGTCCTTGTCCAACAACACCACATCCGCCAGTCTGCCAGCAGCAATGCTGCCCACCTGGTCGTCCATTCCAATGCAGCGTGCGGGGATCTGAGAAACACAGCGCACAGCCTGTTCAAAGGGGATACCCCAGGAAACCAGATTCTTCATTTCCTGATAGAGGTTGGTGGTGGAACCGGCAATAGTGCCGTCCTTCAGACAGGCTTTGCTGTCCCGGACATAAACCGGCTGCCCGCCCAGCTCATACTCACCGTCTGCCAATCCGGCAGCGCTCATGGAATCGCTGACAACGGTGATGCGCTCGCCCAACAGACGGAAGGTGGTGCGCAGCACAGCAGGATGAATGTGAAAGCCGTCGCAGATGATTTCAGGGGTAACCCGCTCATCATCAAACACAGCGCCCACCACACCGGGTGCCCGATGGGTGAAACCGCTCATGGCATTGTACAGATGGGTTGCATGGGTGATGCCCATATCAAAACTGTGCTTTGCCTGGTCGTAATCCGCCTCTGTATGGGCAATGGACACAGTGCACAGCTTGCTGGCCTGACGGATGAAGTCGTCGGCGCCCTCGGTTTCCGGAGCAACTACGACCATCCGGACAATACCGCCGCAGCCGTCATACAGCCGGCGGAACTGTTCAAAATCAGGCGTACGGACATAATCGCCCTTCTGTGCGCCCTTTTTCTTCATGGAGACATAGGGGCCTTCCATGTGAACGCCCAGCACACGGGCGCCTTCTTCCGGATTTTCCATGCAGTATTTCGCACAGGAAAGGGCCTGTGCAATCTGCTCTTCCGGCAGCGTCATGGTGGTGGGGCAGAAAGAGGTGACGCCCTTTTTCAGCAGAAAACGGGCCATGGTGCGAATGGACTCCACGGTGCCGTTGCTGGCGTCTTCGCCATCGCAGCCGTGGATGTGAATATCAACAAATCCGGGAACCGCCGTCAAACCGGAAGCATCCACCACTTCCTGTCCTTCGGTGGAAAACCCTGTACCAGTGGCGACAATCCGGTCGCCTTCCACGAGGATATCCTTACGGGCCAGCTGGAAATTTTCATCCAGAATCACAGCATTTTGAATCAGCATATGACAGTACCTCCCTGTTGGATTCAATCTTTCTTTCAGTATACCATCATTATGCCGCAATAACAAGAGGATCGAAAAAACAGTTTGGCGAAAAGGTCAAATCAATGTTTTTCCGGCAGCAAAACCTCCATACAGGTTCCCTTCCCCTCTTCACTGGTCAAATGAATTTCCCCGTGATGACGCTCTACAATATGCTTGACAATCGATAGTCCCAAACCGGTTCCTCCGGTTTGCTTGGAACGGCTTTTGTCTACCCGATAAAACCGCTCAAAAATCCGCTCGTGATCTTTTCTGGGAATTCCGATACCGGTATCCCGAACACTGAGGCTGATATGACCGGCGTTGGGGCAGGTCTTGACGGTAACGTAAACTTTACCGCCTTCCACATTGTACTTGACCGCGTTTTCACACAGATTCCGGATCATTTCATACAGCATGGTGGAATTACCCGGAACCGTGACCGCATCGCCGGAAACAATGATTTCAATATTCCGTTTTTCCGCCTCTCCTTCCAGCAGAGAAGCGGCTTCTTTTGCAAGCTGCAGCAGGGCTACCGGCTCGTTGAGCTCTTCCCTGCCCTCTTCAATGCGGGAAAGGCGCATAATATCGTCGATCAAACTCAGCAGGCGGCGGGCTTCCACATAAATCATGGAAGAAAAGTCCTGAATCTCTTCTTCTTCCCGCACCATGCCGCTCTTCATCATCTCTGCAAAACCAGAAATGGTAGTCAGAGGGGTTTTCAGTTCGTGGGAAACATTGGCGGAAAAATCCTCCCGCTCCTTCTGGGCCTTATACTGCTCGGTAACATCCATCACCAGCAGAATTACGCCGCCCACCTTTTGACTGGTGAGCACAGGGTTGACGAAATAGCGCAGCTTCTTCTCCCCCTGTTCCAGAATTCCGGAAACCGCTTCTCCCTGATGAGCCTGTTCCACCGCATCCACCAGCTGCATATTCCGGGACAGAGAAACCATGGGTTTTCCCAGAGGGTCGCGATCTGCGGGATGAAGAAAATGCATGGCGCTCCGGTTGACGGAAAGCACCTTTTTCTCCCCGTTGAGAATTACCATTCCCTCCTGCATATTGTCCAGAATCATGGTGATGGTATCCCGATCCTCCTGAATTTCCCGCAGCTGACGGCGAATGGTTCGGTTCTGACGGCGAATTTTTGCCAGAAACGGTTCCAACTCGTCGTAACTTCCGGTTTCCGGCAGAGCTTCCAGATTATCCGCTGCTTTTGTCAACGGCGTAACAATCCGTTTGGTCACCATTCTTGCCACAAACACACTGGCAATAAACAAAATTCCACAGGACAGCAGGTCCATGGGGAAAATCTGCAAAAAGACACCGAAAATATTCTGGTTGTCCCGTCCCAGCCGGAGCACCATATCGTCCCCGCACTGCACCGCATAATAATAAGTAAGCAGTCCCAATGTACTGGAAACCCGGGAAGACTGTCCGCTGCCGCTTTCCAGCGCCTGTTGAAATTCGGGGCGGTCATTGTGATTGTCCATAAACGCAGCATCTGCTTCTGAATCAAACAGCACACCGCCATTTCGGTCCAGAAGGGTAATCCGCACTTCCTCGTCCGAAGGTTCATACGCTTGCAGGAATGCTACCGCGTCCCCCGAGGCCAGCGCACCTGCAGACAGCGCCGTGCACTGCCGCCGTAGGTCAGACTGGCTCTGTTCTTCATAAAAATGATAATACAGAGAAAGAGAGGCCGCAGTGCTCAGCAGCAATGCGGCCAGAGAAATCAGGCAAAGACTCCAGTAAATCTGGCGTTTCATGATGTTTTCTCCCTGCCTTCCAGTTTATATCCCACTCCGCGAACCGTGTGAATCAGTTCGCCGCCGTGTCCCAGTTTCTGACGCAGCGTTTTAATATGCATATCCACCGTGCGGCTCTCCCCTTCATAGTCAAAGCCCCAGACGGTCTGCATCAATTGTTCACGGCTCAATACGATTCCTTTATTCTGCAAAAAATAATGCAGCAGCTCGAATTCTTTAAAGGCCAGTGTAATTTCCTGTCCATCTACCCGTACAAGATGGCGGCGGACATCCATTTCCACACAACCCTCGCTGAGCAGAGCACTTTCTTCAGGGTCTGTCCGAACCGGAGATGCACGGCGCAGCAACGCCCGGACCCGGGAAAGCATTTCCATGACGCCGAAGGGCTTGGTCATATAATCGTCGGCACCGGAATCCAACGCATTCACCTTATCGAACTCTGTGCCCATGGCAGTAATCATCATCACCGGAACAGAAGCCGTGGCACTGCCTTTACGCAGACGGCGCAGAATCTCCACCCCATCCATATCCGGCAGCATAATGTCGAGCAGCACCAGGTCCGGGACACGGGAAGAGACGGACTCAAAAAAGTCCGCCCCACACTCAAAGCCACAGGCTTCATATCCATTGTTTTTCAGTGCGTACAAAATCAACTTGCGGATGCTTACGTCATCCTCCACCACAGCAATCAGGCTCATAGTTGATAAATTCCTTTCTTTCCTGTCATTTCTGCGATGAGCTTCCGGGATGACGGAGCAGACTCAGTTGGCTTTCCCTTTGGCTTCATCAGACTGATGCTCACCGGTAATGGAATATACGACCCATTCGGAAATATTCACCGCATGGTCGCCGATGCGTTCAAAATACTTGGCCACCATCAGCAGGTCGATTGCAGCCGCAACATCACCGGAGTCCTTGCGCACAATCTCAATCAGATCATCGCGGACTTCGTCGAACAGGGCGTCCACTTCGTCGTCTGCATCAGAGATGCTTTCGGCCAGCTCCAGATTACGGCCCACAAAGGCGTCAATGGCGTTGGTCACCATCTTGGAAGCGGATTTGGCCATGGTACGGATGTGTTCCAGGCGGTGAAAATCCACCGTTTCCGGCAAACGCATGGACAGTTCGGCGATATCGCCGGCCTGGTCGCCGATGCGCTCCATATCGGTAATCATTTTCAGCGCTGCGGAAACCACCCGCAGATCCTTCGCCACGGGCTGCTGCTGCAAAAGCAGACGCAGGCAGCGGGTTTCAATGGTCTGTTCCAGATGATCCACTTCCGTGTCGCACTCCAGCGCCAATTTTGCCATATTTCCGCCCCGCTGGAACAGGGCGTTGACTGCGTGATCAATGGCGGTTTCAATCAGACCGCCCATTTCTGTCAATTCTGTATTGAGGAGCTCCAGCTCCCGATCAAATCTGTTTCTCAACACAAACACTTCCTTCCCCGAATCAACCGAAGCGTCCGGTAATATAATCTTCTGTCTGCTTCTCCTTCGGCATGGAGAATACCTGTTCAGTCTCGCCGAATTCAATCAGCTTGCCAAGGAGGAAGAAGGCGGTCATGTCGGAAACACGGGCAGCCTGCTGCATGTTATGGGTAACCATAATCACAGTATACTTATTTTTCAGCTCCATTGCAAGTTCTTCAATTTTAGAGGTGGAGATGGGGTCCAGAGCGGAGGTGGACTCGTCCATCAGCAGCACGCGGGGCTCCACAGCCAGTGCACGGGCAATGCACAGACGCTGCTGCTGACCACCGGAAAGACCCAGAGCGCTCTTCTTCAAGCGATCCTTGACTTCGTCCCAGATGGCAGCATCCCGCAGGGATTTCTCCACGAT
>CAJMOI010000014.1 GCA_905215105.1 uncultured bacterium | reverse complement strand
CTGCTCGTTCTGAGAGGAGTGCATTCCCGGGTCGTCGGCCACGCCGATGACCATACCGCCGTTGACGCCGATATAGCTCATGGTGAACAGGGGGTCAGCGGCTACGTTCAGGCCCACGTGCTTCATGGCGCAGAAGGAGCGGGCGCCGCCAAAGCTGGCGCCGGAAGCCACTTCCATGGCCACCTTTTCATTGGGAGCCCATTCGCAGTAGATTTCGTCGTATTTCGCCGCATTTTCGGTGATTTCGGTGCTGGGAGTTCCCGGGTAACTGGAAACTACCCGCACGCCGGCTTCATACAATCCCCGGGCAACAGCTTCATTGCCCAGGAGCAGTTCTTTTTTTGACATATTGTAACCTCCATTACAGAATCAATTTACTCTATATTGTAATCGTCGTATTCAAAGGAATTGAGATGCACAGATCCGGTCTTGATAATTTGGGGAGTCTTGTCCATCGGCAGTTCATCAATCAGCATACTGACCTCTTCCGCCACCAGTGTCGGCAGCTGATCGGAAGTGCGGGAATACAGATCCCAGTCTCCATCCTCCCGTAACTGTAAGTATACCACATAGTCCCGAGTGCAGGCTGTATAATCTGATACATTCTGTGCCAATTCCTCCGGCTGTTCCTGAATATAGCGGTTCAGCGTCCAGCCCTCGGAAGTCTGATTGCTGAGATAGTACAGTGTACCATCCTCTGTTACCTGTATCCCGGTCAAGTTAATCTCTTCGTCCAGCTTCACGCCGTCCTTATACAAAGAACCGGTATGAACCCCGTTCCAGTAGTACAGGGTTCCTTCCTCGGTCAGTTCGAATCCCATCGTTTCTTCTGCCGGTATCCAATTTGTCTCCACGGCCTCGCCCTTTTCCAGACGGCCAATCCAGAATCCACTTTCTGAGGGTTCTTCCTTTTGTGTATAAATGCAAATCCAGTCCCCGGAAACTTTGTACTGACCGGGAAGGACGCTGAGACCTTCCGGCAGGCGATAACAGGCGTCACCAGTGACAACGAACCAGTCTTCCATGGTACAGGGCCAGTTTTCTTCCACATATTGAGCCAGATTGCCGCTGCCGCTCTGCTGGTAATCGTCCAAAAGCGTCGAAAGAGACAGCTTCTTTTTCACTTCTTCCGGTTTGTCATACCGGACGGAAGCGGCCAGCATCACACCGCTTGTTTTTTCGTCCGGATAAATCAGCAAGTTTTCCCCCAGTTTGGAAACTCTGCTGCCATCAAAACAGTACAGGCTTTTTTCAGGGCCGCGCACCCGGATGTTTTCCACATCAAATCCCAAAAGATCGGAAGAAACATCCATGTTTACCAGCTGGGAAAGGGGAATTTCGTCCCCCTCAGAACAGAGAAAATAGAGCATTCCATTTTCCTGTTGATAAGAATAGGTGATTCCCTCCAAAACGGTTTGGGTCTGATTTCCTTCCCGACAGCAGAGCCGATAGGAGCTTTCCAGTTTTTCTGCGTAATAGACACGATTGTGAAAGACGGACAGGGGAATGATATCCCCTTCAATGAACCATACTTCCGACAGGGTGTTTTGGTCCAGCACCGCCAGACCGTCATTCTGTGTCATCACCAGACGGTCTTCTCCTGTCAAATAGCTTGCATTCCCTCCCAGAGAGCCTGCCTCCCGGCGGTCTCCTGTGTCGAGGTCATACTGATATAAAGTATCCACGCCATCCTGATTGACGGACGGGTAATAAATCACGCTGCTGTCATCGGAAAAAATGGGAATCCAGCTGGAAGTATCCTCCAATTGGATAGGATCCCGATTTTCCCTTTTCAAGCAAAGAAAACCGTCATTATTAATCCATAGATACGTTTTTCCATCCGGACTGCGCTGCATGGTAGACCGAGTTCCATCGCCGTCATATCCACTATAATACTCTCCAATGGATTTCGGGTCTTCATTGGCAGACAGTGCAAACAGGGTGTCCTCCTGCACATAGTAAACAGAGCTGTCAGGCAGCTCCGGTCCTTCTGGCCAGAGCTGTACCACGGCTGCCGTCAGCATTCCCAGCAGTAAGACACCAGCTGCTGCTTTTTGCCACAGTTTCCAGGACGGCTGTTTTTTATCCTTCGAATTTTGGGGCGATTCTGACTCCGAATCCGAATCAGGTTCAGACTGCTCCGGTGTTTCCGGCAGAGTGACAGAAGAGGGTGCCGGAGAAGGAAAATGAAAAAACTCTTCCTCCTCCGGTTCTCCTGCTGATTTCCCCGGTGAATCGGCAGGCTTTTTTTCCTCGGGCCGTCGGAACAGACGGTCATCCGGGGTGCGATTTTCTCCTTCCGGGGACAGAATAGAGGCAAAATCGTCCGAAGCACTTTTCTGTTTGTCCGATGGATCGAAATTCTCCGGTGTATTCAATGGAGTTTCTGTACCCCCTTTCTGCCTGAATCTAAAGAAAAGAAATCATTACGCGATTCCATGGAAGGGCATTTCCTGAATCTCATACAGGCTGTCCACCTGCCGGTCAATGACTTCCGGTGCCCCCTGACGGGTACTGGACATCAGGTTCATGCCGTTGTCCTCAATACTGAGATAATAGGCGAAGTCCCGAGTATAAGCCATATAGTCGGCCACCTGTTTTGCCAGTTCCCGGGTCTGACCATCAGTCCGGCATTTCAGTGTCCAACCTTTGGCGGAAGGTTCCGCCAGATAATACAGGGCCCCGTCTTCGGTATACTGGATTTCGGCCACGTTTACCTCTTCTTCCAGCACCTCACCGTTCAGATACAGGGGTCCGATGGTTTCATCCAGCCAGTAATACAGATCGCCCGACTCTGTCAAATGATACCCATAAGCCAGCAAATTGGGATAGACCGCATCATCAACAATGGTGTCATCCTGGATTTTTCCAACCCAGATTCCCGATTGCGCAGAGTCCGCACCTCTGACAGCGGCAACCACATGATCCCCTGCTATTTCCATCAGGGCAATCGAACCGGAAAGTTCCTCCGGAAGGGTCAGCTCATAGGTCTTTCCCTGCAATAAAAGGGAGGTGGTACCGACCTCATAGGGCCAGTTGGGAACCACTACGGCTTCCAGGTCTTCTTCTCCTCCCATCATGGTGAGGGATTCCTTCATTTCAGAAAGAGGCATTTTGTATTCCGCAGCATAGTCGATGGAGATTGCCAGCAGATTTTCACTGTTGCTGACGCGGGAAAGCCGCAGATCCTCCCCAAGCTTTACCGGTTCCCCTCCATCACAATAATAGAGAGCGCTTTCAGGCGTTGTCACCATGATCCCCTCTGCTTTTTTCAGAAGCGCCTCCCCTTCTTCTCCGGGAAGGTCGTTTTCCAACAATTCCGAAAGGGCAATCTGCGTTCCGGTGGAAACCTGACAATACAGCGCACCATCTTCCGTCAGATAATAGGTCATAAAACCATCCAGCAGCTTCTTCTCTTCTCCGCTCTCGCTGTCCCAGCACCACAATTCCCGGTCCACCAGAAAATAGAGCGCGTTCGTATACTCGCCAGGGAGTATATACGTCACATCTTCCCGGGTCCAGATCACTTCCAGCGTATCTGCATTGATGATTTCAATGGTTCCGCTGAGACTGACGACGATTTTGGAGCCATCCTGCCACAGATACCAGCTTTGCGAGTCTTGTAAATCCTTCACAAGGCGGTTCTGGCCGTCGCTAATCCGATATTGATACAGGCCGGGGGACTCGGAGCTCTCGTATTGACGATAGTAAATGTACTTTCCGTTGGAGGAAACCTGAGAAGCGCCGGCATTTTCCGCAGCAAGCTCCACCCGTTCTCCGCCGATGGGCTGATAATACAGGCCGCCGGTGGAAACGTGTTCCCAAATCAGCCCCTGTCCTTCCGGAACCTGTTTCATCGAATAATTGGAAATATTGCCGGGTTCCGTGGTAATGGTCCAGGGCTCCTGTCCCGGCACAAAGGCCATCAGGGCCCCGTTTTTCTTGTACAAAAGGGTTTCCGCCGGCAGATTGGCCGAACGGGGCCACAGCAGAAAGACGCTGACCGCTATAAGCACCAGAATCAACGCACCTGCGGTGATTTTCTGCCACGGCTTCCAGGAAAGTTTTTTCTGTTTGGAATCGGGTTGGGAAACTTCGGGCAATGAAGAGGATTTTTCAGAGTCCTCCGTTTCCTCCGTCTCCGGAATCTCTTCAGCTTTTGACGGCTGAGGCTCCTGTCTGGAAATGGGAAATGAAAATGCCGGGGAGTCATTGGGCTCCGAAGCCGGAGCGGGGGATTTGTCCTCTTCCGGACGGCGGAACAGGTCGTTTTCCGAACGCGGCCATCCGCATGTGGGGCATTGTCTCAGATTGTCGGGGAATTCCGTACCGCAATTTCTGCACTTCATAAAACACGCCGCCTTTCCCGTTTTCAGTTTTTATTCCCATACAATGGCGGACTGCCGGGACACAGGGATGGAAGACACGCCGGTATCCACCGGCACCAGCCCGGAACCGCTGCGCCAGGCAATCAGATCGCCTTCTCCCGTAAGGGAATCTTCGTTCTTGATGAATACTGCATACTCCCGGGACAGCGCCCGGAAGCTTTTGACATGGTTTGACAGGAGATGGCTTCCGTTTTCTTCTGCCATATAGAGTTCTCCCTTCCCGTTCAGGAAGAAAATGCCGCCGTCCTGTGTGACGGAAACGGTGGAATAGTCCACCCCTTTTCCTAAAAGGGTATCGTCCAGCCAAAGGCTTCCTGTGAAGGTCAGATCCTCATGGTCCTGCTCAAAGAGAACTCGTCCATCCTTCAGTACCTGATAGTTCTTTACGTTTTCCCCCAGCGTTTCTGCCGGGGAAAGCCCTTTCTCGCTAAACCGCACTTTATAGAGATGAGCATTGGATAAATAATAAAGACAGCTTCCATGAAGATTTCCGAAGATAGCCGAATTTTCAACTTCAAACCGGTTGGCCTTTACCGCCAGATAGCTTTGGCTCTCTTTTTCCTGCTGGAACAGCAGTTCCTGTACCGCGATTTCCAGAGAATGTTCCGGTTCCGTTTCCACAGAGGATTCGGCTTCCATTTGTGCTGCCACCTTGGAAAGGGGAATCGGTTTCAGGCTCTGAGAGGCATCCCAAAACAGAACGGACGGCGGCGTTTCTCCTGACCGCTCAATGCCATAATAGGGGACATAACTAGAAGAAAGAGAAATTCTTCCCACCTCGGTATGAGTACCGTTTTCTCCGTCCAGATAGAACAGCGTACTGTCATAGACCGTCAGGGACATTGTTTTTGATAATTTCAGAATCAATTCGACGATCTCTTTTGTGGCTCCTGAAAACTCCGCTTCCTCCCGGTCATCTGCGATCAGCTCTTGCATGGGGATTTCTCTGCTGCTTTTAGCCAGAAAATATCCCTGTCCCAGATCGTTGAGATGAGCGGATGTAACGCCTTCAGCCAACACGGTGCTTTTTCCGGAGTCCAGCTCTACCCGGCAGAGGTTCCGGTTATAGTCAATGGCATACACACAGGTATCCGTCAGTTGTACCAGCGTGGGCTGGGGCATTTCGATGGAAGCTACTGTTTCTCCGGACAGCTTCATCACTCGGATTTCCTTAAAGCCTGCAGCCGCCAGCAGGCTTTTTTCCTGATTCATGGCCAGCATGGAAGAGGGGTTGACTTCCTCAAAAAGAAGCTCTGGCTCCTGTTCACTGGTCAAATCCTTCCGGAACAGCTGAAAAGTACTGGTGTCGTCTTCTTCCTGAATTTTTCGGCTAAAATAAAAGGCTGTTTTACCGTCGGAAGTGAGATACTGTCCCCAACTGCTTCCGGAAAGAGTAACCGGTTCTTCTTCTCCCAGCTGTACGGATTGCAGCGTCTGATCCCGGCTGTCCCACCATAAGGCGGAAGGGCTTCCCGGCGCAAACAGCGCCAGAATTCCGTCTCCGTATACCTGTTCTTTCAGAACCACCGGGTTCTGTTCCTGACCGGGCAAAAAGCCCTTCAGTTCCTCCTGCTGTACATACAGCACCGGCGTTTCCCAGGACTGTACCGTTGCTCCCGGACGAAGAAACCACACTGCCGCGCCAAGCAACAGCGCCATTGCTGTTACAGCCGCACCGATCCACAACCCTTTTTTCCACTTTCTGGAACCTTCCGGCTTTTCCAAAGACGTTTCCGCTTCGGAAGCTTCTGGACGGCGAAACATCCAATCCTCCTCTGATTTTTCCCTCTGTTCCTTTTTTCTGCTGCCATGCAGCCAGTGCTTCAACAAATTTGCTCCTTTCTCAATAGGACCTTATTCTTTTTCGTTGCGCAGGTCGAGAATTCGCTTGGCCTTGCCTTGGAACCGTTCCAGAGATTTGGGTTCCACCAGCGTGACCTTGGTTTCCAGACCCAGCACGCTCTTCAAGCGGTCATGAATCCGCCGCTGCAATCTTTCCAGCTCGCCGAAGCTCTCCAGCAGGCTGCTGTCAATGAGCTCGACCTTGACTTCCAGCGTGTCAAGGAAGTTCTTCTTGCGCACCACCAGCTGATAGTGGGGGCCTACGTTTTCGGTGCCCACCAGCACACTTTCGATCTGGGACGGGAACACGTTCACACCCTTGATAATGAGCATATCGTCGGTGCGGCCCATAACCTTTTCCATCCGGCAGCCGGTACGTCCGCAGGCGCAGGGCTCGTAATTCAGCCGGGTGATATCCTTGGTGCGGTACCGCAGCACCGGCATTCCCTGACGCAGCAAAGTGGTCACCACCAGTTCACCGGACTCTCCGGCAGGCTTCTGCTCCAGAGTATCCCGGTCGATGATTTCCGGCAGGAAAGCGTCCTCGGCAAAGTGGAGGCCGTTGCGGTATTCACATTCACCGGCCACGCCCGGGCCGGTCAGCTCGGTCATGCCGTAGTTGTCGGTGACAAAGATATGCAGGTTCTTTTCAATCTGCTCCCTCATTTCGGCGGTACAGCCTTCACTGCCCAGCAGACCGATACGCAGCTTGTAGGCCTCAGGCGGATATCCGCTCTCCCGCACCATTTCGCCCAGATACAGGGCATAGGAAGGGGTGGCCACCAGACCGGTGACACCGAAGTCCCGCATCATCATCAGCTGTTTCTGGGTGTTGCCGGAGGACGCGGGAATCACGGTTGCTCCCAGCTTTTCCAGACCGTAGTGCAGACCCAGCGCGCCGGTAAACAGGCCATAGCCGAAGGAAATCTGGAAGATGTCATCTTCCCGTGCGCCGCCTGCATAAGCAATTCGCGCCACCTGTTCCGCCCAGTTGTTCAGGTCTTCTTTGGTATAAGCGCCCACAGTGGGCTTGCCGGTGGTACCGGAGGAAGCATGAATCCGCACAATATCCTTCATAGGCCGGGCCAGCATCCCAAAAGGATAATTGTCCCGAATGTCGTCTTTAGTGGTGAAGGGGATGTACTGGATGTCAGACAGAGTCTTGATCCGGTCGCCGGTAATACCGGCCGTGCCCAGACGCTCGTGATAGAAGGGCACGTTATTGTAACAGTAATCCACCATCCATTTCAGCCGTTCCAGCTGCATGGCCTCAATCTGCTTGCGGGGCATGGTTTCGATTTCCTTATTGAAATACAAAGGAAACACCTCCAATAAATTATATTTTCCGGTAGAACAGAAACCAGCGGAGCCGGACGGCCTTCTCACACCGCCTTCCGCTGGTTTCTTCGGGTTATTGATGCTTTAACTCGAAAAAGCGCATCTATATTGTACCTTTTTCCATGGAAATATGCAAGAGAGTTCGCCGGAAATTAGCAATTTCACCGGATAACTGCCGTTTTTTTAGCGTTTCCCCACAATTTTATTGCTGTGATTTTGTCAGAGACTGGGCTTCTTCTTCCAATTCCTGCATCAATTCCGATAGAGGCTCCGGTTCTCCGTGTCCGGTACAGCAGCGGTTTACTGGAAGTGTCTGTAGGAAGGAAAGCATTTTTTCCAGCAGCTCCGGGTCATAGTCTCCGTTTCGGCCGTAAAAATCGCCGCAGGGAGCATCCCCCAGAAAAACAAACGCTTCTTCCGGAAGCAGAACCGCCGTGCAGTCCGGGGAGTGGGTGGCAGGCATATGAATCAGCCTTGCCGTCATGCCGCCCAAATCAAGGGTCATTTCCTGCTGAAAGGTGATTGCAGGAAGTGTGACCCGGATTTCCTCGGGATTTCGGTATTCCACCCGGATATGTTCATCACAGAAGGGGATTTCCTCTCCGGTTTCCAGCCGCTGGGCCATGGCTTCCGGCGTCCACTGCCATCGGGACACAGTTTCCAGAATTTCCCGGGTTTCTTTACAGGCAATAGCCGGACAGGGCAGAGCACAGAGCCCGAAGGTATGATCCCAGTGCCAGTGGGTGAGCACTGCAAAATCCGGAGCGGGCAGCTCCAGCCGTTTGAGCTCCCGGGAAAAATCCGCTGCATGAGCAGGAGAAGCACCGGCGTCAATTTGCAGTGTATATCGGTCGCCCCGAATATAGCCCAGCACCGGACGATCCGTTTCCTCACAGGCGGAAAGATACCACATCCGGTCGGTGATTTGAATCAGACTCATCGGAGGGCTCCTTTTTATTTCGCGAATACCTGCCGGGCTGTTTCTGCCAGAATTTCAATACCGCGCACAAGCTGTTCGTCGGTGGGAGTGGAGAAATTGATGCGGAAAGCCTGACAGGAGGCGGTGTCGTCGGTGAGGAATGCATTGCCCGGAACCACACAAACCTTGTTCAGCACAGCCGCTTTGCAGAATGCGGGCATATCTACGCCCTCCGGCAGTTTGCACCACAGGAACAGGCCGCCTTCAATGGGGTTCCAATCAATGCCCAGCGGACGCAGATGCTTTTCCATCTGTTCCAGCATAATACCGCTCTTTTTCCGATAAATGTCCTTCAGACCGGCCAAATGGGCGTCATAATCATATCGGGTCATAAACTCGTCGCAGATAATCTGGGACAGCATACCGGTGTGGACATCCTCGCCCTGTTTGCAGACGATCATTTTTTGCAGGACCGGCTTGGGACCGATGCCATATCCCACACGGATACCGGGGGAAATCACCTTGGAGAAGGTACCGGCATACATGACGATTCCCTCTTCATCCAGACTCTTGATGGCGGGCACATGCTCTCCGGCAAACCGCAAATCGCCGTAGGGGTTGTCCTCCAGAATCATCACGCCGTACTTTTTGGCCAGCTCATACAGCTGCTTCCGCTTTTCCCAGCTCATGGTAATGCCGGAGGGGTTCTGGAAGTTGGGAATGGTATAGATAAACTTTGCGGTTTTCTCTTCCTGCAAAGCCTTTTCCAGTGCCTGCATATCCATTCCGTCCTTTTCCATGGGAACGCCGCGAAGGCGAACTTTATAGGAACGGAAGGTGTTCAGAGAACCGATAAAACTGGGCTCTTCACAAATAACCACGTCTCCCTCGTTGCACAGGGATTTGGTCAGCAGATCCATCACCTGCTGTGCACCGGAGGTGATGAGAATATCGTCAAAGTCACGGCCGACGTTGTGGGTCTTTTTCATGTAAGCGGCCACTGTTTTCCGCAGGGGAATGTATCCTTCCGTCTGGCCATATTGCAGCGCGTCAATGGGGCGCTCCGCCATTACTCGGGCTGTGATCTCTGCGATGGCCTCCTTGGGAAAAGCTTCGGGGGCCGGATTGCCGGCAGACAGGGAAATCACGCTGGGGTCAGCGGCATATTTGAAAATCTCACGAATGGCAGAGGGCTTCAGGGCCTGTACTCTGTCGGAAAATACATATTCCATTCAAAACGATCCTTTCATGATAGACTGATAAAAGCTTTTTCGCTTTTCTGTAGTATAGTGCTATCATATCACAAATCCCGGAAAAGGAAAAGCGTCTGAACCGGAAAAATGTCGACAGGGGGAAACCAAATCGATTTTGAATGGCAGTACAGATGTACGGTGTTTCCCTTCGTGATAAATCAAAAGTATCTGGCCTGTATAAAAAACGGACGCACCGCAGAAATTTTCGCTTCTGCGGCGCGTCCTTGAAAGAGTTAAGGAGCAAATGTGATGAGAAAGTTATCCTTCGTTGCCGTTGCGCTTTTTGGCTTTGAGGACTACCAATGCGCCGGCAGCGGTCAGTGCCAAACCAGCTGCGGCCAGCGGCATGGTGTGATCGCCAGTAGTGGGAGCATTGGTCTTGCCGTCGTCCTTGCTGGTGTTGGGATCACCCTTGCCATCATCAGGCTTGGAGGTATCACCCTTACCGTCGTCGGGCTTGGAAGTATCATCCTTATCGCCATCAGGCTTGTTGGTATCGTCGGTGTTGGCACTCAGGTTCTCAATAGCGGCTTCCAGATCGGAAACAGCCTTGTCAACCACGGCCTGATCGTCTTCGCTCAAGCTCTCATTAGCCAGAACTGCATTGGCGGCCTTGAAAGCAGCGCGGAACACAGCAACGCTTTCTTCGGTGTACTTGCTCAGGTCGATAGCTTCGGCCTTGGCAATCAGGTCTTCCAGGTTGGACTTGTCAGCCTTGAAGCGCTGGGCCAGAATAGCGTTCAGCAGGGTTTCGGAAGCGGCCTCTACATCTGCGGTAAGGGCATCGCCGTCGTCCATCACGGTCTTGGCGGCTTCCAGTGCATCCAGCAGCTGCTGCCAGTTGTCCTTCACATACTTGTTCTCGTTGGCAACCATGTCTTCTGCCTTGGCAATCAGCTGTTCCAGTTCGGCCTTGTCAACGGGGGTAGGCTCGGGGTCCTTGGCCAGAACGCCCATCATGCTCCATTCATAGATACGGGTGGAGGGCCACTGAGCGGAAGTATCGCCCTTGGTGACATTCAGACGGAAGTAACGGCCGGTAACGGACTCGGTAAATTCATAGTGGGTGCGGTTTTCCTGGTTGTTCTCATAGAAAGCAACGGTGGTCCAGTTTGCATCATTGGTCAGGAAAGACTCATCTGCCAGCTGCTCAGCGGTGGGGTTCTGCACATTCAGCACCTGCAACGCAAAGTCGCGGGTATTGCGGCCAGGACCATCGCTGGTGCTGACGCCTGCATGGGACATATTCCACTCGATCAGGGTGTAGTATGCGCCTACGTCAATAACCATCTGAGCCTGTACAGCGTTGCCGCCGGGGCACCACTTGGTAGTCTCGTCTTTATCAAAGGCAAATTCAGGGTCTTCCTTGGAGTTATGATCGCTCTGTTCCGTTGCATACAGAACGGTGGGATTCTCGGTGATGTCCACAGGAATAGTGGCCTCGCCGCCATCGCCGACGATAATGGTCAGGGTGCCGACGGTTTCATTCTCTGCGTTCTTATAGGTTACGGTATAGGTGATGTCCTCTGCCAGAGACAGCTCGGTGCCTTCGACAGGCTTGAAGTTCTGATCTGCGACGGAAACGGTGAAGGTTTCGGTGGGTTTCGCGTTTACATCCACATCCTCTGCCAGGAAGGACTTGCCGTTAATCAGCTGATCCTTCAGGCCGGCATACTCATTGCCGCGGACGGTGTAGGCCTTTTCCACATAGGACATGACATCTACCGTACCCTCTGCGGATACTTCCATCTTCACTGCTTCGGCAGGCAGGAAGTGCACGCCGGAATACACAACAGGATGCTGGTTGTCAAACTTGACAGCCTCTGCGGATGCGCCGGCGCCTTCATAGATCATAGCCTCTACCATGGCGGGCCAGTCGGGATATCCATTAGGATGGGGCTGCCATTCGGTAACGGTAATCTTTACATAACGGGCGGTAACCGGGGTTTCCAGCTCGGCAACGGTTTCAGACAGAGTATCCGCCGTATCAGCAGGTACGGTTTCCAACGTGCTGATGGTAGTATACTCGCCGTCTGCGGTGTCGGAAACAGCCAGTTCAGCAGTCTTCACGCCGAAGGGACGGAAGGGGGTATCGGTGTTGGTCTTCATCCAGATGCTCCAGGAACCGATGGTCTTCTCGGAGCCCAGATCCAGCGTGACGGAGGCAGGTTTATTCCGCTTATTGGTAGCGGTTTCTGCGGCGCTGGTATCCGTACCGGTATTGCCATCCACAAACTTCTTGGCGTCGGCTACGTTTTCGGAAGCAATAATGGTTGCGCCGGGAGCCAGGTTTACCTTGTCGGCAGCCTGTGTCTCAACGGTTGCAGTAGCGGCCAGAGCAGCGTCTACAAAGGCGCGCTCGGGGGTGCCTTCGCTGAGATCCAGCTTATTGTTGGAAATGTCAACGGACTTGATGGCTGCATATTCACCGGAAGCGTCCAGCTTTTCAAGGCCGAGGCCGGAAAGATCAACGGTTTCCAGAGCGGTGCAGCCGCTGATGTTGACTTCCTTCAGAGCTGCGCACTTATCCAGGCCGGAGATTTCGGTGAGGGAGGTGCAATTGCTGAAGTTCACGCCGGTCATAGCGGTCAGACGGTCCATACCGGTGAGGTCGCTGACCTCAGTGCCGGACAGATCCAGGGTGTCGGTAAACTTCTCCAGTGCATCCAGCGTCAGGCCGGCCTGCTCTTTGACGGCGGCCAGCAGGGCTGCATCGGGGAAGTGTTCTTCGGTAATCAGGTTGGTGGGGTCCACTACCTGGCCGTTTTCAATCATGACAACGGTAGGTTCAGACTTGTTGCCGGCAAAGTCTTCGGTAACCACACTCAGCAGACCGGAGCTGCTGGGAAGTGCGAAATTCATGGTCGCAGTAAAGCGGGCCACGCCGCCGCGCTTAAAGCTGGCAGCCTGTTCGCCGTTAAAGGTAGCGGTCATCTTGTACCAGTCCACAGAATCCGGGTCAACCAGACGGACAGAAGTACCGCTGACGCGGATGTCTTCCTTGGCGATGGGCTCGGAATAGCTGTCGTTGGACCAGCCGCGATAGCAGATGGCCTCGCCCTTTTCGCCGTCACGGACAGCGTAAATCTTCAGGTCGTACTCATAGCCCTCTTCCACGGGCAGGGGGATGGTGGCGGAAGTCACGTCACCGACGGTGGTGTGGGTGTACACCTGGTTGTCGGGGTCGTCCTTGGCAATGTTGCGCAGGGTGACTTCATACTCATAGCTGTCGGGAGCGCCGGCTGCGGGAGCGTCAAAGGAAACCTTCAGCTCACCGGGGGTTGCTGCACGGACCAGCAGGCCGGTAGAGGTCTTGGCCTCTTCCACCTTGACGTTGCTCACCTTATCGGTATAGGTATAGGTCAGTTTTGCAGGATCGCTCTCGGTACCGTCGGCGCCAACTGCGCACAGCTCCAGATCAATGCTCTCGTTCTCGTCAAACACGGACTTCACATACAGAATGCTGTCGTACACACCGCCCAGATAGACGCGGCTGCCGTTGGACAGAGTTCCGTATACGTTGTACTGCTTCACTTCGCTGTAATTGGCCATATCCCAGCTGAGGATCATTTCGCCGGAATCATAAGCATAATCAACAGCAAAGCCGGTGGGGGTAGCGGGCTTGTCAGCGCCGTCGGAGATCTTCAGACCGCCCACGTTGATCTGATAGCCTTCTGCCTCGCCTGCAAATTCCAGGGTAATGGCAGCAATTTGTCTTCCAGCATACTTGGACAGATTCACATCCACAGTGGTCCAGTCACCGGCGGTTTCGGAACCGGCGATGTCCAGCTTCTCGGTGGTTTCGGGAGCGTCCTTGAAGATCAGGCCCAGCTGCATGGCAACTGCGTCATCAGAGGTCTTCTTGAAAGTAATGGAAGCCTCGGAGTTTTCGTTGACAGCCAGATCGGTCTTGTACAGATGCAGGCTGTTGGAACCGGTGATATCACCGTACACTACCAGAGAGGAACCGCCCTCATAGGCGCCTACCTGGGTATAAGGCATGGTAATGGGATTGTTGTTGACATCGTGGTTGACCAGCTTGCTGCCATAGTCAAAGTCCACGTTCAGCTTCTTTTCGCCGGTGCTTTCCACCCACCACTGCCAGGTGGGCAGGATGTCCTGGATGTTGATGTTGGTCCATGCCTTGTCAGCGGAAACAGCGCCGTTCACAAAGTACTGCATGCCGTGACCGGTGTTGAAATTGGTGTAGAACTTGGTGCCGTCGATGACGGAACGCTCGGCGATAAAGTCAGCCACGCCGACCCATCCGGAAGCGTTTGTCACCTGCACATCGGGACGGCTGTAACCAGCTTTCAGGCCGGTATCCGTGGGATCTTCCATCACGCCGGAGAAGAACATTCTCTCGCGCTCGGCTACCATCCACTGGAACTCATCCCGCTGCATGGGAGGAGTGCTCTTTCCATCGTAGAAGGGAACCTCGTCCACGCCGCGCTGATACCAGTCACTGGGGGTGAACAGGGCTACGCTGGCACGGGGGTTGCCGGTTTCATCATACAGGTTTGCCATATCGCGGGCGCTGGGGTGACCGCCGCTGAACTTGTTCTGGTTGCACTCTGCGCCGAAGAAGATACTCTCAAAGGGGTCAACGCCGATCTGCTCAGCATACGTGATAGCGCTGTCTACCGTGGATTTGCCCCAGCCATAGTTGACGAACACAGAGTTGTTGATCTGTCCGTTAACGTCGTCCTTCAGCCACTGGGCCTTAGAGGAGTTAAAGCTGCTGTTGGTGTCATACCACTGGGTATACAGACCGGCTGCGGTCAGCTTGGCCATAAAGGGCTTGAAGTCCTCCATCATGCCCTCTTCCTGATTCAGGAAGTAGCCATCAAAGCCCATATACTTAGCGATCTCGATGAGCTTGTCTGCAATGGAGAACTCGCCGTTCTCGTCCTTTTCAATCAGGTCAGCGCAGGTCTGGCCGGGACGGAACGCAGGATCGAAATAGATACAGGCGATGGACATCACGCCGTTTTTATGAGCAGCATTGGTATAGGCCGGGTTTGGGATATTCACAATACCGAACTCAAAGCCGCGTCTCTGCCAGTCGCTGGTAATGGGATCATAAATTGCTTCGGGGGTATAGGCAGTTGCTGCGCCGTGCCAGGGGGAGAAGTAGTCGGCATACTGCCAGAAATTCAGCACATGCTCGCCGAACTTGTCGGTGTACATGGTGCTGTTGAAGAAGCTGTTGCCGTAGTCTCCCTGCATGAGCATAACCTGTGCATCGGAATTCAGATACGGCTTGGCCTGGGTAGCCTGGAAAGCTTCGTTACGCTCCTGCAGCGGTACCTCCGCCCGCAGGAATTCTGCATAGGGATCGGTTTCCGGACTCCAGTTTTCGATGTCCTTCACCCGATAGCCCGCAAAGCTTGGCTCCGCAGACGCCTTGTCGTTGGGCCAGGAATCGGAAGCAAACGCTGTAAAGGAGCCGCTGATACTGGTCAGTATCATGGCTGCTGCCAGAAGCGTTGCACCGATCCGTTTGGACCGTGTGGTTTTCTTCATTTTCATTTCCCCTTTCTGAAATCTCTGTATGCAGCACGTCCGCACCCGGCAGACGTGAAGATAACCCTTTCAGCTCATTCTATTCCTATAGACATCATTTTTCACAATTTCAATCTGCCCGATTTGGGGGCATATGTGTGTATTTATACTATAGCACAGCCGCTCGAGACAAAACATACAACAAACTTGAGTTTATGGTATAAAAATAAAACATTTCTCCTACTTTTTACAAAATTTTGAACGGTTGATTTTTTGGCGTTTTTTTGGCTTTTCTTCTTGCAAAAGCCATGCTATAATGAAACCAATTCAATGCCATTTGGAACGGGAGGAACCTTCTAATGAAGTTAACCGAAAAAACGCTGGAACAGGAGTATCTCTTTCACGGAAAAATCATCCAGGTCCGTCTGGACAAGGCAGAACTGGAAAACGGTGCTGTGGTCAACCGGGAAGTGGTGGAGCATCCCGGCGGCGTCAGCGTTGCCGCTCTGACCGACCAGAACGAGTTGTTGTTTGTCCGCCAGTTCCGCTATCCCTACAGCCAGGTACTGCTGGAACTGCCTGCCGGAAAGCTGGAAAAGGGCGAAGATCCCTTTGAGGCACTGAAGCGGGAACAGCAGGAAGAAACCGGCACCACGGGCAAAGACTATATTTTCATGGGAAATCTGTACCCCACGCCGGGCTACTGCAATGAAATCATCCGTCTGTGGGCCTGCCGGGTGGACAGCTGGGGCGAACAGAATCCCGATGACGACGAGTTTATCGAAGTAGAGCGGATTCCCCTGGAAAAGGCTGTGGAAATGGTGCTGAACAATGAGATCGAGGACGCCAAAACCCAGGTGGGCATTCTGAAGGCCGCCGCGCTGGTACAAGCCGGAAAGCTGTAATTTTTCCAGGGGCTATCTGAAAAGTCGAAATTATAGTCTTTTCCGACAATCAACGCCAGCTACTGCGTTAAAAATACTCGGAATCCACAAAGGATTCCTGCGTTTTTTGCCTTGTATCTGTCTGTTGCTTGTGGAAAATCCGTCAATTTCTTCGTTTTCAGAAACGCCCTAATTGATTCTTGAAACAAAAAAGTGCCGGAGGTTGTTTCCTCCGGCACTTTTTTATGCTGTTTTTTATCCCTGCGCCGCGGGAGCGGAAAGGGTGATTTCAAACTGGTAGTTCTCTCCGGAAACCGAGGTGTCGGTGATGCCCAGACCGCTGCGGTCCTCACCGTACCAGGTGGCGCCGCCGGGCAATTCGCTGTCAAAGGGCGCGATATCCTCGTCGGGGCTGCCAAAGGTCTCGGTCATCATTTCCCGGGCCTGCAAAAAGGCGGCCAGATAGTCGTCCCGCTGGTCTTTTTCAAAGCGGAACACAAAGGCACAGGCCGTCACTTCGCCACCGGTTTCCGTAATCCGGAAGACGGCCGGCGTGTTGAAATCGCTGAACTGGGCCATTCCAGAAGTAAGATACACGCCGCTGGCGCTGTCCTCATATTCTGCGGTGACTTCTCCGGAAGCAACCTCCGGCCAAATCTCTCCCAGCGCCTTGACATATTCGGTTCTAGTGCTGAACCAGGCCGCATCCCGGAATGCAAAACCGGCCTGTGCCGACCCAACGGCTTCCAACAGGGAAACGGTGCCAGAACCCTGCAAGTCCGGGTCTTCTGCGTTATCGGAAAGAACCTGGCTTTCCTCCGTGCCGGAAGTGCTGCTCTCTCCGGAACTGCTGTCCGTGCCGCAGGCGGCGAATGAAAAAACCATTGCCAGCACCAGCAGGACGGCGGCTATTTTCTGAAACAAAACGGTATTGCGATGCATGAGAATTCCTTTCTTTCTTTAAGGCGTTTAGGTCGTTACATAGGAAAATGGGCCTGCCTTTCGGACAGGCCCACAACTTCAATCTCAGTTAACAGACTGGGTTTCCCCTTTGTCTTCCAGCAGGGTTACGGTAATGGTCAGCTCTTTTTTCTCCGACCGGCGATACAGCGTCAGCTCGATGGTGTCGCCGGGAGAATAGTTGAGGAGCAGATTGGAGATATCCGTCAAACAGGTGACGGTTTCCCCGTCCACGCCGCAGATGATGTCCTCCACCTTGCCGCCGGCAGTGCCGATATCGCTGTCCTCGTCAATGGCCATAATCAAAAATCCCTGAGGAATGCCGTAGAATTCCGCCTGTTCCTCGGTGATATCCTGTCCGGTAATGCCCAGACGGGTACGGCCCTCTACATAGCCCACATTCATCAGGCTGTTGAGGATATCCAACGCTTTGCTCACGGGAATGGCAAACCCCATGCCCTCAAAATCGGGAGCCACCAGCTTGCTGGAATTGATACCGATCACCTGACCGTATTCATTGACCAGCGCACCGCCGGAGTTTCCGGGGTTAATGGCGGCATCGGTCTGGATATAGGTCATGCCGTTTTTACTGTTGCTGCCCAGAACCCGGTTCTGAGCGGAAACAATGCCCATAGTCATGGAGCTGGCATAGGTCAGACCGCCGGGGTTTCCGATGGCAAAAACCGTGTCGCCCACCTGCATCAGGTCGGAATCCCCGAATTCCGCCGGGGTCAGATCTTCCGCATTGATTTTGACAATGGCCAGGTCCGTGGTGCGGTCATATCCCACGACCACGCCGATATATTCCACCTTATCCCGGGTGACAACCTTCACTTCCGTATTGCGGGAATCCCCCACCACATGGCTGTTGGTGATGATATACCCGTTTTCCGTAGCTACAATTCCGCTGCCCTGATCGGTACTGGTATCCCCTTCGGAATCGGTGATGGTGGTAACAATACCCACCACCGAGGGGGAAACCTTGCTGTATACATCCCGGGGAATCAGCGCGTCGCCGGAAGGTGTCGGGGAAATTTCGATAGTGCCCCCTTCGCCGGGGTCCGGAACCGGGGAAGTACTGCTCTCCGGCTGAGAATCCGTTCCCTCGCCGGAAGACTCATTCTGGGAAGAACTGGGGGTATCTTCCAGCAGCGGCGGCATTGCCGGATCGCCAAAAATAGCGGAATAGGCCGCATATCCCACGAAACCCACGACCAGCACAGCTGTCAGCAGACCGATAATTCCCAGATAGAATTTCTGCTGCTTTCCGGCTTTGGGCCGAGGCGGTTCCGGCGGGTTGGGAATGCCCCATCCGCCGCCCATAGGCGAATAACTGGGAGGCTGCTCCGATGGGTCATAGGGCGGTGTATACGGAGGCGGGTACGAACCGGCAGGATTGGGGCCATAGTTCCCGCTGTTTTGCGGCGGTACCGGCTGCTGATGGTTCCACGGGTCCGTATGCTGCGGCTGCGCGGACTGCTGGTTGTTCCATGGGTCTGCATTCTCCGGCTGTGCGGGCTGCTGATTGTTCCATGAATTTGTATTCTCCGGCTGCGCAGGCTGCTGGTTATTCCATGGATCTGTATTTTCCGACTGAGCAGACTGCTGGTTATTCCATGGGTCTGTATTTTCCGGCTGGGTGGGCTGCTGATTGTTCCATGGGTCTGTATTCTCCGGCTGGGCTGCATCCTCCACCGTACCGGTTTCCCCGGCAGGCTCCGAGGCCGCATCCTCATCCGTAGAAGGAACCGGCTCCGATGACGGCGGCGAGGATGGGGATGTCTCCTCCGATTCCGGCATCAAACCGGTGCTCCCGACAGCGTCAAAAGAAACATCGGGGAACTGAAAGGAGTCCGTGTCCTTTTTCGGGGGCTCCGGAAGATTGGGATCTCTCCATGGTGTATCCGTCATTGCGTGTCATTCCTTTCCGAAGATGAAGGTGAAGAGGCTGGTGAAGAGGACGCGGGAGATTTTTTGCGGTTCTTTTTGGAAGAATGTTCCCGTTTGACTCCCCCGCTTTTGGCCTTTTTCCCGGAAGAAACTTCCCGGGCAGGCTCCGGCTCCGGCAGCTTGGGCAGCCAGAAGCTGAACTGGGTATATTGATCCACAATACTGCTGACGGTGATTTCGCCGCCATGCAGGTGGATAATGGTTTTGACGATATACAGGCCCAGTCCCATGCCGTTTTTGTCCTGGCTCCGGGACTTGTCGGTCTTATAAAACCGGTCGAAAATCATGCGGATCTCGTCCGGCTCAATGCCGTGGCCGCTGTTCCGCACCGTCATGGTCACCCGGTCGGGTCCGTCCTGGGTGTGAATCTCGATATAGCCCCCGGGGTTGGTGAACTTCACGGCGTTTTCAAACAGGTTATACACCACCTGATGAATCATATCCGGGTCACCGTTGACAAACAGGCTCTCCGCGTTTTCCAGCCCGCGGATTTCCAGATGTTTGTCCTCGATGGGCTTTTCAAACGTGAGAATGGCGGTGAGAATGGTATTGGTCAGGTCAAACCGGGCAGGACGCAGCCGAAGCTCTCCGCTGTCGATGCGGGACAAATCCAGCATGGTGCGCACCAGCCGGGACAGGCGTTTCACTTCCTGGGAAACCGTCCGCAGGTAATAGCTTTCCCGCTCCGGAGGAATGGTACCGTCCAGAATGCCGTCGATAAAGCCGGCAATGGTGGTCATGGGGGTTTTCAGCTCGTGGGAGACATTGGCGATGAAATTCCGGCGCATACTTTCGCCGCTGGCCAGAGACGCCGCCATGTTGTTGAAGGCCGTGGCCAGCTCCCCGATTTCGTCGCTGCTGGTGACCGGCACACGGGTGGAAAAGTCCCCTTCTCCGAAGCTCTTGGCCGCGGCGGACATCTGCCGCAGGGGCTTTACCAGCTGATAGGAGAATACCCACACCACACAGAAGGTGACCATAAAAGCGGCAATGGCCGCCAGCAGGAACATCCGGAGAATTTCCATCCGATAGGCGCTGAGGGACTGGATACTGGACGCCACAAACACCGCCGCCACCGGCGTGTTGTTGATGATGACAGGTTTCCCCACAATGTAATAATTTTCGCGGTAAATTCCGGACAGGGTCCCCTGCCCCTGATACCCACCGTTGACCACCTGCCACATAATGGAGGAATCTACGCTGTGATTCTGGATATCGGTGCTTTCTCCCTCTCCGATAATGGGCTTTCCGGCCGTGTCCGTGATAATAATATCAGCGTCTGCATTATCGGAATAGGACTGAATGAGTACTTTCATTTGGGAATCGAAGGTATAGGAACCGTCATGGACGGGAATGGCGCCAACCTCGGCCATCTGTGCGATATAATCGGCGTTTTTGTTCAGCGCTGTGCGCTTTTCCCCTTCCCAGTAATAGGAAACGAACACCAGCATGACCATGCCCAGCAGCAGGAAGCTGGCCAGCACAATGGAGAGGGTGATCCGCAGATATTTTTTGAACAGGGTACGCTGTTTGGTCTGGGCCATTCTGTCACCTCCTTCGCCCGCTTCGGAAAAACAGGCGGAATTACTCCTTGACTTCGAACTTATAGCCAACGCCCCACACGGTCTTCAGGGACCACTTGTCGGAAACGCCTTCCAGCTTTTCCCGCAGACGCTTTACATGGACGTCCACAGTGCGGGAATCGCCGTAATAGTCGAAGCCCCAGACCTCGTCGAGCAGCTGGTCACGCGTGAAAACCCTGTTCGGGTTGCTTGCAAGATGGTATAAAAGCTCCATTTCCTTGGGCGGCGTGTCGATTTGTACGCCGTCTACCTTCAGCTCATAATTAGTCAGGTTGATGGAAAGCTTGTCCCATTTGACCTCTTTGACCTGGTTGTCGTCCGTCTTGCCTGTACGCCTGAGCACCGCGCGGATTCGTGCGACGACCTCCTTTGCCTCAAAGGGCTTGACGACGTAATCGTCGGCGCCGAGCTCCAGGCCAAGCACCTTGTCGAACACCTCGCCCTTTGCGGTCAGCATAATGATAGGGCACTGGGAGGTCTTGCGGATTTCCCTGCACACCTGCCAGCCGTCAAGGCCGGGCAGCATGATGTCGAGCATAATAAGCTCCGGGTTTTCCTTTTCAAAGAGCTTCAAAGCCTCCATGCCGTCGTTCGCGGTCACGACATTAAAGCCTTCCTTTTCAATATACAGCCGCAAAAGCTCGCATATATTCAGGTCGTCGTCTACCACCAGTATTTTACCAGAACTCATTTTCATGTACCTCCCGTTTTATGTTCCGCATCATCATTCAACTGCACAGGAATACTTCCTGCCTTGATTATAATGCAAAGTGCTTCAAAAATAATGAACAAATTTGAAATTTAAATCCAACAAATTATAAAATTCCGCGGTTTTATCCGCTTTTTTCGCCTTCCTGTACCGGACAGCCGTGCGTTGTTACATGGGAACACCTCCCGCAGGAGATACAGCGCGCCTTTTCCAAGTCTCCGTTTTCCCAGCGGCGCACAAGGCCTGGCTCTCTGATAAACGGGCGGCACATTGATACGGCGGCTATCTCCCCGCCGCTGGGGACCTGCTCGATAACGCCGGGCGTACGGTACCCGCCGACACTTATCACGGGTATCCCGGCTTCACGGGCAACATGCCGCGCGCCCTCGCGGAAATAGCCCTCGCCCTCTTCGTCTTTTACAAAACGCGCAGGCATGGACTGGCCCGACACACCGATGCCCGAGCTGATTTCTGCCGCGTCCAGGCCGCGGGCGTAAAGCGCGCGGCAGATTTCGACGCATTCCTCACCGGTAAGGCCCGGCTGCGTCAGGTCGCTGTAATTGATTTTTATAAGCACAGGGAAACCCGTTCCCACGGCATCGCGCACTGCGCCGTATACTTCGCAGAGCAGGCGCGCGCGGTTTTGTAGGCAGCCGCCGTAATCATCCGTCCGCCTGTTAAAATACGGGCTTAAAAATTCGCTGATTAGATAGCCGTGCGCCGCATGGATTTGAACGGCGTCGGCGTTTGCCTGCCTGCATTTGTACGCCGCCTGCGCAAACTGCCGCCCAATTCTTTTTAAATCCTGCTTTTCCGCTTCACGCGACTGCCCCCCGGCAGGGGAGGGGCCGAGCGGCAGGGAACCATGGGGTACAGCCGATTTTACACCGCAGTGGGCAAGCTGCACGCAAATTTTTCCGCCCTTTTCATGCACGCGGCGCGTAATTTCAGAAAAACGCGGGACAAAGCATTCTTCGTCTGTATTTACCATATCGGGAAGCGTGCGGCAATCGTTTGATATGCCCATCATACCTGTAATTATCAGCCCCGCTCCGCCCTGCGCCAGGTCTTCATAAATTTTACCCAGCAGGGGGGAGGCCGCCCCGTCGCAGGCGCCGCCCATTTCCAGCGTTGCGCTGCGCACCAGGCGGTTTTTTATGGTCAGGCCGCCGAGCTTTACCGGTTCAAATAATTTTTTCATCAGGATTCCCCCTCCAAAGCTTTGCTCTCATTATGGAGCTGCCCGGCCATTTTGTCAACCGCTGTAAAAAAGCAGCCGGCAGGATTTCCTGCCGGCTGCTAAAATCTATAGGTACGTCCTTTTAACCTTCGTGACGGTATTTTTTCCTCGTCGCCATTCCGCCCCTGATATGGCGCTGCGCCTTGTTGATTTCGAGAATCGTCTTGACCTCCCTGTAAAGCTGGGGGTTAACGTATTTCAGGCGTTCGCTTACGTCTTTATGTACCGTGCTTTTGCTCACGCCGAATTTTTTCGCGGCGCTTCTGACGGTCGCGCCGCTCTCAATGATATATTCGCCGAGCTCTACGGCTCTTTCTTCCACGATACCTTTCAAGATGAGCCCCTCCGTTTTCCGTTAAAGTGAGACCTGCCTTTCCATTTCCCTCAATCTATATGCGCACACTGGGCGGATTATGTTTTCACAAAGCGCAATTGACACCGCCCGGAAAAGGTGCTACATTGAAGCAAACGCCTGATGGGAAAGGTGGCTCAGCCTTTTTTTATGAAACAAGCGGAAATCGCCCGTGCCGAATGGCTGCGGGCAATGCACAAAATTGCGTTTCCCGTGCTCTCGGTCGCCGCGGAAAACCGCCTGCATGATACTCTCCCGCTGGCAAAGAAGGAGAAACAGCGCGGCGTGGCCTATCTGGAGGCTGTGGGCCGGACGATGCTAGGCATTGCGCCCTGGCTGGAGCTCTCCCTCCCTCGCAGCGCATCGGAAAAGGAACGCGCTTTGCAGGAGCAATACCGGTCTTTTGCGCGCAGCGCGCTCACCAACATCTGTGATCCTTCCGCAACGGATTACTGCGTATGGAACCAAACAGGCGCCCACCTCTCCCCTGACCAGCCGCTCGTCGACGCGGCCTTTCTGGCAAGCGCCCTGCTGAAAGCGCCCACTCAGTTGTTTACGACCCAACCGCCGGACGTGCGTGGGAAACTGCTCGCCGCCTTTGAACAGACGCGCCTGATGCGCCCCGTGCGCAATAACTGGCTGCTCTTCGCCGCAACGATTGAGGCGATGCGCTATCGCTTCACAGGGATCGGAGACGGCATGCGCATTGAATACGCGCTGAGTAAACACTTTGAATGGTATAAAGGGGACGGTGCCTACGGCGATGGGGACGCCTTCCACTGGGATTATTACAACAGCTTTGTCATTCAGCCGATGCTCGAGGAAGTTTCCCGCACTGCGGAGCCGCTCGTTGGGGACAAACGCTACCGTGCGCAGTTTGTAAAAAGCCTGATGCGTTATTGCGAGGTGCTTGAGCGGATGATTGCGCCGGACGGCTCTTATCCCTGCATGGGCCGCTCCATCGCCTACCGAACGGGGGCATTCCACGCGCTTGCCCATGCGGCGCTGAGCGGCCACCTGCCC
>CAJMOI010000013.1 GCA_905215105.1 uncultured bacterium | reverse complement strand
TTTTCCTGCCAACGGAAAAAGATATATTCTTTTCCGTTGGCAGGAAAAGCGTACAAAAACTCCACAAATGCGCCTGATTTTGTACTGGTAACTTCAATGGACAAGGTATTTTCTTGGATATTGGTAATGCCAGGAATGCTGTCATCTGATACATGGAACATAGAGCATTCTCCCCTCGCAAAAAATATTTACTTCACAATAGCATTTTTAGCAAACACCCTCAACTATAAAAATCCAGCTTTCTACTGTAATTTTCTTTGTTCCTTTTGTCTATGCAAGGATAAATCACAGAAGCGAATCTTTTTTCAGAAAATATCTTTTGGAAACCGGAACCCTCTCACCATCTTTGGCTCTCCTGAAGGGTTATAAAGAATCAGTGGAAATTCCTTACCCTGGATATCTAGCCGGTTAGCAAGTGCCTGCACTCCATTACGTATGATCTTTTGTCCTTATACAATGACATCGCGCACCTCACCAAGATTAAAACAGCCGATCTGGAAGAATATCCCGTCCTCACCGACAAAATCCCCCCCTCTCTGGCAGGATACCAGAACATCATCCTGTGTACATAAATACATAAAATACCCTTTTGAAAATCCGCATAGAATCCCCTGAAATCCGTTATACTAACACAAAAACGAGTTTCAGGAGGCTGTCCATGAAAGAGTTAAGTCAAAAGGAATATGCGAAAATGGCCGAAAAGGCCTCTCCTCCTTCCCCCACCGGAAAAAACTGCCTGTTTGCGTTTTGTACCGGCGGGGGAATCTGCGTTCTGGGTCAGTTCCTGTGCAATTTCTATCAGCAGCAGGGAATGACCCTGTCTACTTCCCGGGGCTGTGTCTCTGTTTCCCTGATTTTTCTCTCCGCCGTGCTCACCGCTTTGGGATGGTTTGACAACATTGCCCAGTTTGCCGGAGCCGGAACGCTGGTGCCCATCACCGGATTTGCCAATGCAGTGGTTTCCCCGGCTATGGAGTTCAAAAGCGAGGGTATCATCACTGGTTTGGGCGTAAAAGCCTTCACCATTGCCGGGCCGGTGCTGGTGTTCGGCGTTTCGGCTTCCGTCCTGTATGGAATGCTCCTGTGGGTCTTCCGGTTGTTCTGGGCTTAAAAGGAGGGGAACGGTATGATACAGCGCATCGGGGAAAACACCCTTTCACTGGAAACTGCTGCCCTTTGCTGCTGGGCGGCAGTGGGCGGAAAAAAAGAAGCGGAAGGCCCTCTTGGAAGCTGCTTTGACCAGACCTTTTCCGACAACTCTCTGGGACAGGAAAGCTGGGAAAAAGCGGAAGCCATGCTGCAAAAAAAGGCGCTGGAGCTGGCGCTGGGAAAAAGCGGGCTTCCCTCTGGAGACATTGATTTTCTGCTGGCGGGGGATTTGCTGAACCAGTGCATTTCCTCCACCTTTGGCCTGCGTTCCTTTGGGATCCCCTTCCTAGGACAATATGGCGCCTGTTCCACCATGGCGCTGACCCTGGGGCTTTCCTCGGTTCTGGTGGAAAGCGGCGCGGCCCGGCGGGCTGCCGCCATCACTTCTTCCCACTTCTGTTCCGCAGAGCGTCAGTTCCGCCTTCCGCTGGAATACGGCGGACAGCGTGCGCCCACCGCCCAATGGACTGCTACGGCCTCCGGCTGCGTCATTGTGGGAACACAGGGTCCAATCTCTGTCCGCCACGTCACTTTCGGAAAAATCACCGATCTGGGCATTACCGATGCCGCCAACATGGGGGCCGCCATGGCGCCTGCGGCGGCGGAAACGCTGCTTTCCTTTTTCCGGGACACCGCTACCCTACCGGAACAGTACGACGCCATTTACACCGGCGATCTGGGATTGGTGGGCAGCCGTCTGCTGTGTCAGCTGATGGAGGAAAACGGCCAGCCCCTCACCGACCGGTACCGGGACTGTGGTCTGCTGCTGTTTGACCGGGAAAAACAGGACGTTCACGCTGGCGGTTCCGGCTGCGGCTGTTCCGCAGCGGTGCTTTGCAGCCATATTCTGCCCATGATGGCCCGGGGAGAACTGAAAAACGTGCTGTTCGCCGCCACCGGCGCACTGATGTCCCCCACCTCCACCCAACAGGGCGAAAGCATTCCCGGAATTTCCCATCTGGTGCATCTGGTTTCAGGTTCCTGAGCTTTCCGAAAAAAATTTTCCTTTTGTTTCGATTTTCTGTGACAAGCATCGCAATCCATGCTATAATGGATAGATAATCACGATACCAGCTTCTTTGGGAGCCGCAAAAACGGAATGAGAACGAGGGAAAATGCTATGGAACTTTTGAAACAGAGAATTTTGAAGGATGGACACGCAACGGAAGACGATGTTCTGAAGGTTGACAGCTTTCTCAACCACCAAATGGACATCAATCTTCTCAACGAAATCGGCAGAGAATTCCACCGCCGTTTCGACGGAGAGCCGATTACCAAAATTCTGACCATCGAAGCGTCCGGCATTGGCATCGCCGCCATCGCTGCCCAGCATTTCGGCAATGTACCGGTGGTCTTCGCCAAGAAAACCAAATCCCGGAATCTGGATGGTGCACTGTACACCGCTCATGTAAAGTCCTTCACCAAGGGAATTGACTATGACATCCAGGTTTCCCAGAAATTCATCGGTCCGGAGGACTGCGTGCTGGTACTGGATGATTTCCTGGCAAAGGGCGAAGCCCTCAAGGGCCTGATGAAGATTGTCAACGAGTCCGGCGCCAAGCTGGCCGGCTGCGGCATCGTCATTGAAAAAGGCTTCCAGGAAGGCGGAAAGCTGCTGCGGGAACAGGGCATCCGGGTGGAATCTCTGGCCATTGTTTCCTCCATTTCCGGCGGAAAGGTCACCTTTGCGGAATAATTTGATCTGAAAATAAAGAAACAGCGCGTTTCCAGCCATTCGGAAACGCGCTGTTTTCATTTATACCCGTTTTTTCTTCAGATAGCCGATACTCACCACCAGCACCAGCGGGAAAATCACACCCGCCAGCAATCCGGCTTTCAATCCAAGCTGGGACAGCTCTCCTCCGGTTGTGGCCTGAAGGTTTTGCAGAAACCCGGTGTTCTGGGAAAGGTCACTGACTACACCGGACATCCATGGCCCCAGAGAAGCGCCCAGATCTCCGAAAACCGCCATCATGCCGAACATGGCGGTTCCGCCCATGGGAAACCGGGCGGCAGTATCGGAAAAAGCACCCGGCCACATGAGACTGACGGAAAAACCGCACACGGCACAGCCCACCAGAGACAGCAGAGGATGAGGCGCAAAAACCGTGGTCAGATAACAGAGAATGCACAGGCTTCCACAGAACAGCAGGCAGTTTTTCAGATTCAGGCGGCTGCCATACAGCCCATAGAGAAGGCGTCCGGTTCCCATCAGCGCCGCAAACAGGCACGGTCCCAGCAAATCGCCCAGTGTCTTGGAAACTCCCAGACCGGTCTCCGCAAAGAGCGACGACCACTGGCTCATGGTCAGCTCGCTGGCACCTGCGCACAGCATGACCACCAGCATCAGCAGGAACAGCCGGTTTTTGCACAGGTCTTTCACGCTCATCAGCTTTTCTTCCGGTACCGGCGGCACCAGCGGAACCTTTGCAAAAAAGAACATGTTCAAAAAGGGCAGAACCGCCCAGCCAATAGGCAGCCACATCCAGATATCCGTGCCGAAAGCCGTGAGAATCAGCGTGCTGATGAGCACCACGCCCATCTGGCCCCAGCAGTAGAAGGAGTGCAGCAAGCTCATGTCGCTGGCCTTTTTATCCCCGGGCAGGGATTCCACAATGGGACTGACCAGCACTTCCAGCAGGCCGCCGCCCAGCGCATAGGTGACAACAGCCACAATCAGCCCGGCATAGGGCGACGGGCTGATCTGGGGAAGAACGCCCAGCAGCACCAGTCCGGCGGCGCTGAACACATGAGCCAGCACCGCGGAAACCCGATAGCCAAACCGGTCCGCAAATTTCACGGCAATCAGATCCGCCAGAATCTGGGTGCCGAAGTTAATGAGAATCAGCCGTCCCACCATTTCAAAATTCAACCCATATTGGGTCTGGAAAATGATAAACAGCAGGGGCGCCAGATTGTTGATGATTGCCTGTGTGATATACCCCGCATAACAGGCATATTTAGTGTGTTTGTACGTCAGATGCATGGTCTCTCTCCTCGTGTGATTTTATCAGTCGGGCAAAAGCTCCGCAATCAGCTCATTGGAAACCAGAAAGCCCTTCGCCGTCATGGCAATCCGTTCCGGTTCCCCTGTCAGCAGTCCTGCCGCCCGATAGGGACGGCTTTTTTGATTCATGACGGAAAAAGCCCGCTCCCCATCCGGGCCAAAGGGCGCCAGCGTTTCCCGGGTAATTCCCTCTTTCAGCCGCAGTCCCAGCAGGACTTTTTCCTCCAGCGTGCCCCCTTCCCCGTCAAAAACCGGCTCCGGCTTTTCCAGAAAACCGTTCAGGTTCCGGGGATAATAAAATCGCTTTCCCCCTACAAAGGCGTGAGCTCCCGGCCCAAGCCCCAGATATTCCTCACAGTGCCAGTATTTCAGGTTGTGCCGGCTTTCCTTTCCGGGAACGGCAAAGTTGCTGATTTCATACTGTTTCAGACCGGCTTCCTCCAGTGCGCTGCACACCGCCAGATACCGGTCTGCCGTTTCGTCCTCATCGGGAAGCGCCAATGTATCCCGCCGGTTCCAGTATGGGGTTCCCTCCTCCACCTTGAGGAGGTAAGCGGACACATGGGGAACGGCCAACTCCCGGCAGAACGCCACAGACCGAAGGGCACTTTCCAGCGTCTGTCCCGGCGTGGCCAGCATCAAATCCAGCGAGAGATTGGAAATTCCCGCACTTCGGGCAGCCTCCACCGTTTCCGCCGCCTGTTTCACCGTGTGGCGGCGTCCAAGGGCTTTCAGCTCCCCGTCGTCTGCCGATTGCAGGCCAATGGAAATCCGGTTGGCCCCTGCGGCGGCAATTTCCCGGAAAAAGCCGCTCAGCTCCGAAGATGGATTGACCTCCACGGTGATTTCTCCCTTTTCCAGAGAAAAATACCGTTTTGCAGCGGCAATCAACCGGGCAATCCGGCTTCCCCCCAACAGATTTGGGGTTCCTCCGCCAAAATACAGGGTATCCGCCTCCGGAGAAAGCCCCTGCTTTTGCAGCGTTTCCGCCCATTGTGCCAGCTGGTTTTCCAAAACACGGGTATAGGCTTCTTTGACCTCTTCATTGCCGGTCAGAGAATAAAAGTCACAGTAAGGGCATTTGCCGTCGCAAAAGGGGATGTGCAGATATAAACCGAGCATGAAACGTCCTCCTTTTCAGATGAACGCACCTATCATACCACAAAAAACGCCCCAATCCCATAGGGAAAGGAGCATTTTTTCGACTTTTTCAAAGCATTTGATTTTCCACCGGTTTTTCAAAATTCGTGGAAAACTTTACGGGAATTTTCGGCGGTAAAAAAGGAAGGAAATGCCCCCGGGAATGACAATCCAGGAAAAAATTACTACGCCGGTAGCGGTTCCGATTTCCACGCCGCACAGCAGCAGAGCTCCATACAGGAATACCAGCGGAAAACTGATATAGCCCAGAATCCGATGAGCCAGCCGCCAGGTGTCTTCATCCCGAACTGTCCAGGGCAGCCGCAGGCCGGTATAGCGGTTAAAGGGAATTTTCGGCGCCAGATTTCCCAACACCACCATGACCACAGAAACCAGCGCCACCGCCAGCCATTCTTCCGAAACATTGCCCAGATATCCGTTTTCCCCCAACCAGACCACACCAATACAGAGAAGCAGCAGCACCCCATTAAAGACGGTAATCCATTTCATGGTGCGGTTTTTGGGGTTCTCCTCCGAATAGCCTGTCAAAGAGTCCATATTCCGGTACAGGATTACCAGACAGGCCGCTGACAAAGCGCACAGCAATGCCAGCTTCAAAACCGGAAAGGGAATGAAAACTGCGGACAAAAGTCCCAGCAGGGAAAAAATCAGCAGCATCCAACGCAGTTCAGCCGTTTTCATGACAGGATTCCTCCTTCTTCTGCACTAGAGACAGAAACTCCACTGCCATTTCCTGCAACACCGTCATGTTGATGGCGTAAAGAATCTGATTCCCTTTCCGTTCCGGCACAATCAGCTCCGCGTTTTTCAGCGTATCCAGATGCCGGGAAATGGATGGCTTGGAAATGGAAAAATGCGAGGCAATTTCTCCGGCGGTCATATCCTTCTGCTTTAACAGGCGGATGATTTCCCGCCGGGTTTCATTGGCCATTGCCTGAAAAAAAGCGTCGTTCACAGTCTCACCTCCCTGTATTTTCTATTTTAGCTAATTAGCTAATAATGTCAATACCAGAGAGTAATTTTCCAGCCATTTATTTTCCGATTCCCAATTCCCCGAAGTATCCCTTGAACGCGGAAGGCAGGGCGTACTGCTCCCCCATGGTCCGACTGTCTGCCCAAACATAGTTCGCCAGCGGTGTTTCCAGTTCCACGGCCCATCCCTGCATATGCCACTCCACATGGGTGAAAATATGCCGGGAAGGAGCCAGCGGCCGTATGGACAGAACCTGTGCGCCCTGTTTTTCCAGTTGGTTTCTCAGAGCGTCCTGCTCCCAAAAGCCTTCCAGCCACGGCAGTTCCCACATCCCCGCAAGCAATCCCTTTTTTGGCCGCTGGCGCAGGGCAAACCGCTCCCCGCAGCGCAGAATCAGCACCGTTTTTTCCTCCCGCTTCCGGGGTTTTTTCGGCGCTTTCACTGGCAGCTCTCCAGCAATCCCTTGCCGGAACCCTTCACAAATTTCCCGCAGCGGACAGACCAAGCATTTGGGCTCCCCATTTCCCAGACAGACCATGGCCCCCAGCTCCATCAGCGACTGGTTGAAATCCCCTGCCCGGTCAGCGGGAATGATGTGCCGCATCTGCTGCTCCATGGCTTTTTTGCAGGCAGGAGCAGCAATGTCTTCCCGGCTGGCCGTTACCCGGGAAATCACCCGCAGCACGTTGCCGTCCACTGCCGGAACCGGCACGCCAAAGGCAATAGACGCAATGGCTCCGGCGGTGTAACTGCCGATTCCCGGCAGCTTTTCCAGCAGTGCCGGATCTCCCGGCAGTTCCCCCTCATATTGCTCCACCACCACACGGGCGGCTTTTTGCAGGTTTCTCACCCGGCTGTAATAGCCCAGCCCCTCCCACAGCTTGAGCAACAGTTCCTCCGGCGCATCGGCCAGAGCCTGAATGGTGGGCAGTGCCTCCTGAAACCGGGCAAAATAGGGCTTGACCGTCTCCACCCGGGTCTGCTGGAGCATAATTTCCGACAGCCACACCGAATAGGGCTTTGGGTCCTCCCGCCAGGGAAGTACCCGGCGGGTCCGGTCATACCAGCCCAAGAGCAGGGGCGGCAGCTTTTTCAGAAGCGCCTGTGTTGGATTTCCGCACAAATCATGCTGCAAAACCGTCACCTCTTCCTAAAATTCAAAATAGTTCTTTAAAAATTTTGTAAATTGATGTATACTATAAAACAAAAAAACCGTTGTCTGTACAAGCGGAAACGGGAAAACACTGGAGGAATTTCCATGCTGGATTCTGTCAATATGAAATCCACCGTCACCAAGGAAGAATTCAAAAAGCAGGCCAAAAAGCTGGAAAAAGAACTGGAAACCCTTCCCCAGCATATCAAAGAGGCCAAGATCCCCGTCATCATCCTGTTCGAAGGATGGGGCGCAGCAGGAAAAGGAAGCATCATTTCAGACCTGATTATTAACTTTGACCCCCGCGGGTTCAAGGTAGTTTCCACCGCCGCCCCCACGGAAAACGACAAGCGCCATCCGCCCATGTGGCGGCACTGGCAGAACCTTCCGGAACAGGGGCTCATGTCCATTCTGGATCGAAGCTGGTATCAGGACGTCTCCATCGCCCGGGTGGAAGACGATCTGCCCGACGCGGAAAACCTGCACCGGATGAACAGTATCAATATTTTTGAGCGCCAGCTCACGGATAACGGCTATCTGGTATTGAAATTCTTCCTGCATATCAGCCAGAAGGAACAGAAAGCCCGCTTTGAAAAACTGGAAAGCGACAAAAACACCGCGTGGCGGGTAACGGAAAAAGACTGGTGGCGCAACAAGCACTACAACCTGTATTACCGCACCCTGGATGAAATGCTGGAATACACCAACACTCCAAACGCCCCCTGGCATGTAGTTTGCAGCAACGACAGCCAGGCTGCTCTGCTCAGCGTGTACCGGACGGTGCTTGCTTCCGTCCACGAAGCTATTGAAGCCAAAAAACAGGGGCTTTCCATCAGCGCTGCCAAGGGAATTTCCGCCCCCAAGCCCTTCAATCTGGTACACACTCCTCTGCTTTCGGAAATCACCCTGGAGGATAAGACTATTTCCGACGAGAAATACAAGCGGGAACTGGCCAAACTTCAGAAAAAGCTCAATGCCCTCCATTACAAGCTCTATCGCCGGAAGCTTCCGGTCATCGTGGCCTATGAGGGTTGGGACGCCGCAGGTAAAGGCGGAAACATCAAGAGAATTGCCGCCGCACTGGACCCCCGCGGTTATGAAGTGATTCCCATCGCTTCTCCTACCAAACCGGAACTGTACCGCCATTATCTGTGGCGGTTTTGGACCAAAATCCCCAAAACCGGACATATCGCCATTTTTGACCGCACCTGGTACGGCCGTGTCATGGTAGAACGGATTGAGGGATTCTGTACAGAGGACGACTGGAAACGGGCCTATCAGGAAATCAACGAATTTGAACGGGAACTGACCGACTGGGGCGCTGTTGTGGTGAAATTCTGGATTCATATCGATCAGGACGAACAGCTGCGCCGCTTCCAGGATCGGCAGAACACCCCGGAAAAACAGTGGAAGATCACCGACGAGGACTGGCGCAACCGGGAAAAGTGGCCCCAGTATGAGGTGGCCGTCAACGAAATGCTCCAAAAGACCTCCACGGAATTTGCTCCCTGGCATATTATCGAGAGCCAGGACAAGAAATATGCGCGGATCAAGGCACTGAAAATCCTCATCAAGGCGATTGAAGACGCACTGTAATCGAAAAAAGTCCCTCCCGCCGGCGCCATCACGCTCCCGGTGGGAGGGACTTGTTTTCACCATCAAAAAAGGCGCTGTACATTGTGCACAGCGCCTTTCTCATGCAGAGATTTCTCTCTTATTTGCAGTTGTTCTTCAGGGTCTCCAGAGAAGCTCTCAGCTCAGCAGGCAGCTTGTCGCCGAAGGTCTTGTAGAACTCTTCGATCTCAGCAGCTTCCTTAGCCCACTCGTCCTTGTTGACAGCCAGGATGCCCTTCAGGTCTTCGATGGAGAAGTCCAGGCCTTCCAGGTTGATGTCCTCAGCGTGGGGCAGATAGCCGATAGCGGTCTCCTCAGCGTCAGCCTTGCCCTCGCAGCGGTTGATGATCCACTCGAGAACGCGGAGGTTGTCGCCGAAGCCCGGCCAAATGAAGTGGCCTTCGTCGTCCAGACGGAACCAGTTCACATTGAAGATCTTGGGAGCCTTATCGCCCAGCTTCTCGCCCATCTCGATCCAGTGCTTGAAGTAGTCGCCCATGTGGTAGCCGCAGAAGGGCTTCATAGCCATGGGGTCATGACGCAGCACGCCAACAGCGCCGGTAGCAGCAGCAGTGGTTTCGGAAGCCATGATAGAGCCTACGAACACGCCGTGGTTCCAGTCGCGGGACTGATACACCAGAGGAGTGGTCTTGGCACGGCGGCCGCCGAAGATGATAGCGGAAATCGGAACGCCAGCGCCCTTGTCGAACTCGGGGCTGATGCAGGGGCAGTTCTTGGCAGGAGCGGTGAAGCGGCTGTTGGGATGAGCGCCCTTCACATCGCTGGTCTTGCCGTTCCAGGGGTTGCCCTTCCAGTCAACAGCGTTCTCAGGCGGATTCTTGTCCAGGCTCTCCCACCACACGGTGTTGTCGTCCAGGTTGTGGGCAACGTTGGTGAAGATGGTTCCCTGACGGGTAGTAGCCAGAGCGTTGGGGTTGGACTTCTCGTTGGTACCAGGAGCAACGCCGAAGAAACCGTTCTCGGGGTTGATGGCATACAGACGGCCATCCTCGCCCTGACGCATCCAGGCGATGTCGTCGCCGACAGTCCAAACCTTGTAGCCCTTCTTGCGATACCCCTCGGGGGGAATCAGCATAGCCAGGTTGGTCTTGCCGCAGGCAGACGGGAATGCAGCAGCAACATACTTGATTTCGCCCTGGGGATTCTCGATGCCCAGAATCAGCATATGCTCAGCCATCCAGCCTTCGTTCTTGCCCTGGAAGGAAGCAATACGCAGAGCGAAGCACTTCTTGCCCAGCAGCACGTTTCCGCCGTAACCGGAGTTCACGGAGATAATGGTGTTATCCTCCGGGAAGTGGCAGATATATCTCTTCTCTTCGTCAATATCGCACTTGCAGTGCAGGCCCTTCACCCAGTCGGTGCTGTCGCCCAGAGCTTCCCAGACCTTCTCGCCAACGCGGGTCATGATAGCCATGTTCAGCACAACATAGATGGAGTCGGTCAGCTCAACGCCGATCTTGGCGAGAGGAGAACCGATGGGGCCCATGGAGTAGGGGATCACGTACATGGTACGGCCCTTGTAGCTGCCGCGAGCAATGTCATACAGCATTTTGTATGCCTTCTCGGGGTCCATCCAGTTGTTGGTGGGGCCGGCATCCTCTTCATTCTTAGCGCAGATGAAGGTTCTGCCTTCCACACGGGCAACGTCGTTCACAGCGGTGCGGTGCAGGTAGCAGCCGGGCAGCTTTTCCTCGTTCAGCTTGATCATCTCGCCGGTGCTGCAAGCTTCGGCACGCAGGGCCTCCAGCTGCTCCTCGGAACCGTCGATCCAGACCATCTGATCGGGAGTAACGAGAGCCTTCATCTCGTCAATCCACTTCAAAACAGAAGCATTGTTTGTCATAATTTTTCTCCTTCCGGCCCAATGGCCAAAACATTTAAAATTATGCGGTATATTGGAAGAACCCGGAGTGTGCCGGACTCCTCTAAACATACATACAGCGCCGTAAAAAATCGAATTTATGGCTGATACCATTGTACCCGATAGCGAAAAAGAAATCAATGTCCAAATTGTGAAATTGTTAAAGTTTTGGCACATTTTTCTTTTTATAGAAAAATAAGAATAAATATGCAAAATACTCTTTTCAAAGCGTATATGGTTTCAGAAAATTTCAGGATATCGGGTAAAAATCGACGGCTTTTTTTAACATTTCTCCCGATCTTTTTTTGCACCCTTTCCCCCTGCCCTGTAAAAACCATCCAAAACTTCCGAGGCTCAGGGAGAATCAAAAATTCTGATTTTGTCAGAAGATAAAAACTGCCCAGGCTCAATCAGTGGAAAGGAAACCTTCACGGCTATTTTTAACGTATAGGAGATTCCTACAATCATTGCGAACGATTGATTCGTTGTAAGGAAATAACTTGCAAAACAGCAAAATAAATGTGGGCGTTGAGGAAACCGGTCCTCGATGCCCACATTTTGTCGTTACAGAAAAGAATTCAGGAGCTGTAACAACAAGTTAATGAAATAATTATAGAAAAAAAAATAGCGATCACTACAGCAACCGCTAAAACAGGGAATAGAAACCTACCGCTTAGCAATGCCAACAATATGTTTACATGCACCTCTGTGAATTACTAATTGCGGAGTAACTGCGTTATCAAAACGCGCCCAGGGCAATTGGTATGTCTCATCAATTGCTTTTACCTCACGGTAATGCCAATGCATATTTTTTCGTCCATCGCCCACTACCTCTGTCCATCCAATAACATCAAGAGAAAATAAAAAGTCTATTAGCTCTCGATGATTCTTGAAGATATCACGGAATTCGGGATAATGACCGCAATGTTGTTTGTAGAGCGATTCAAATCTATTTTCCGAGATAATATTTGTGTTTATGGTTTTCACAAGTTCAAATATACTTTTGATTGTATTATTGGAAAATCTAAACATCATTTCTGATTTTACTTGGTCTGTATAGTAATTAGAATACTGAGCAATAAGTTCAGAAGAGTCTAAAAGTGTGGAGTTTGGGTTTTCAATTCCCCGCTTTTTGCACTGTGTTTGAATTAATTGCAACAGTTTTACAATATCTCGCGGACGCAATCTTGATAAGCGTTGGATATACATATCTGCTTTTAGAGGCCGGTTCTTTGGATATGGCATAGTAAATCCTAAATAGATGTCAGATGGTTTCTTATCACTTAGCCCATCCCAACCCAAAACACGATTCATCATCTTATACAGTGCAGAATAGCGGAATTCATTTTCGTTACTATACGTCCAATCCAGTTCGACGCAGTTGTCATTGATGCAACTTGTGACATTCACTAAATTTGAATTCAGAAAAATATCAGTTCTTGTAAGTGCAACAATTTTTAAATTGCACTTATCTTTTCGCTTGATATTACCCAGCAGTTTAGTGTTTAACTCAAAAACAGCACGAACCAGTGCACCAATACACTCGCCATATTCAATTGGATCAATTCCGGCTGGACGCACGTCAAGTCCATCAACGAATAGATAATGGTTATACTTCAATGAGACTTTTTCAATCGTTTTTCGAAATGCATTTATCGCTCGTAACCATGTATCCTTATAGACTAAACTCGTTTGTTCTATGGAACTTCCGTTTTGTTCGGCAATTTTGTCTTGAGCGTTACCGCAATACGAAAGGGAAAGTGCTGTATTGCGCTCAGTGGTGCCAAAGTTTACTTGACTGTTGATATAATGCGTAACCTCTGCTTGCTTGGAAAAACTATCTATTACAGTTACGGGATTAAATGAATCACTTGTAACATCGTCTCCAAAGAACTCGCTAATTGTATCCTGAATTTCTCTAAAATTTTTTGTCCTTCCCCAAAAAGTTATCTCTCCTGCATCAATTCCCAACAAAAACTTCTGCAAAAGAATTACTTTCCACATGGTAAGATATTCGGTAAAATCCAGATGATGAGCTACTTTCATTCGAATTAATCTGCCGTAGTCACCAACATCTATAGTATATGATTTGGAAAGTGTGTTTTTGCGAATGCCTCCGCACATATAAGCGGCATAGAGAGTTTTTCCACTTCCCTTTGAACCGAGAATATAATAGGTGCTCGGCTCAAATATACGATCGTACCATTCTTTATCGATGTATATAAAATCGTCTATCTGGGCTTTTGTCCGATTTTGATAATAATTGTCTGCGGCTTCTTTTGGAAATTCTATATCAATAAATTTTTTCATTTATTCACTTCCGAACTATAATCAAGAAATTGGTACGGGTAGTGGGGGTCGAACCCACACGCCTTGCGGCACAGGAACCTAAATCCTGCACGTCTGCCAATTCCGCCATACCCGCATATTCAGTTTCCCTCTATTTTTACTCGGAGAGGGGATATCCGAGGCGAAGCGTTGCACTTGACCCGCATCTACGCATCTATAAAAACAGGCCGTGCCTGCTTTTACACAGGGAATTACATATAAAATTAGAAAAAGGGGAAATTATTTTCTCTTGCTCTGTTTTTCCATTTCTTTTCTGAGAGTCCCCAATAATTTATCACTCCGCATATCGCGACCATTAGGATGCCTAAATGAGCCGGCAGGGATACCCAATTTCTTTTCCAAATTTCCGATTTTAATATCGCTTCTAATTTTTCTGGCCATATAACGTTCCCTCCCGCTTACGATATCAAATCAAAAAATCCTTACTAAGGTGACAGCACCTAAATTTGGCGTGTCTGCCAATTCCACCATATCCGCCGAAAAAGGGGCTGATGCTTCCCATCAGCCCCTTTATTATATCCAAACTCCCCACAGAATGCAAGCCTTCTGCCTGGATTCTGTCTTATTTTCCGTAACGGCGCAGAAGCTCTTCCGCACCCTCGGCACGGCCGGTTTCTCTCAGCCGCTGTGCATACTCTTCCAGATGTCCCCAGGTGTGATAAGGGCCGCCGTCCTTGTACACGGTCCACATGGGATCAGTGTCGCTTTCCGACTTCTTCATCTGGTCTTCCTGCCAGTCAATAATAATTTTTGCACCCTTTGCGCACAGCTCCGGATGTTCGTCTTTCACGTCGTGCTGCTCATGAGGATCTTCCTTTACATTGAACAGCATTTCCTTGTCAAACAGATGGAAACCACCGTGAATGGTCCGGACATAAAGCCAATCACCGAAACGGGCAGAACGCTGGCAGACATGGGCCATCTGAGAAAGCACCAGGCTGTCTCGTCCGGTATCTGTTTCCTCAAAGAGGGAAGCCGCATAGCTTTCGCCGTCCCAGTATTCGGACTTTTTCACATTCAGCAGCTCTGCCATGGTGGGCAGGGCGTCCAGATTATAGTGCAGACCGGTGTCTACACCGCCTTTGCGGCAGCCGGGCCACTTGATGATAAAGGGAATCCGACAGGTGGGATAATCGGCGGTTGCGTGCTCAGAATAAATGCCCAGCTCGCCCATGTTTTCACCGTGGTCAGCCGTGATGATGATGGCGGTGTCCTCATAGATACCCTGCTCCCGCAGCCGGTCAAAAATCTGGCCGATCAGGCTGTCCGCATAGCGGATTCCGCAGTCATAGCCGTCCATGACCTGCTTGAGCTCTTCCATGGTTTCTGCCTTGCCCAGCTGGCGGGGAGTTGCCGGGTTCCGGTCAGAACTATACATACCCAGCTCATTGATGCAGTGGGGGCCCACATGCTTCCGGTGTTCCGCAAATACCTCCGGGGTAATCCAGCTGTCCAGCGGCTCGTTCTCAAAGGGATTTCCGAACTCTGCCGGAGCACGGTACGGGGTATGGGGGTCCCAGAAATGGACATGGAGGAACCAGTTGTCCTTTTCGCCGTTGCGGTCCAGCCAATCCAGTGCTACCGGCAGAACTTTTTCGCCGGACTCGCCGCCGCGTCCGCCAACATTGTAGCACTCATTGAAACCGGCGTTGAACCACCAGGAAGAATGGCGCTCGGCAAAGGTGCTGATGGAGGCGGTGTGCATGCCTGCGTGACGGAAAATTTGATGGAAGCACTGGTCATCAATCAGATTGGTAAAATCACGGCTGGGGCGGCAGGAAAAACGGTCTGCGGCCTTTCCGCCATGACCCACTGCGCCGTTGCGGATGCCGAACATACCGCTGACCAGTGCCGCACGGGAAGGCAGACAGGGTGCATCGGAGCAGTAATAGTTGTCAAAGCGGACGCCCTCGGCGCAAACCTGATCCATATTGGGGGTGGTATTCCGGCCATAGCCGTAACAGCTCATATGGTCGGGACGAAGGGTGTCGATGTCCAGAAACAGAATTCTCATATGATTCACTCCTTTTGCAGACAGAGGAAAATTGTCGGTTCTTTCCCCACAGGAAACGCTTTCTACTGTACATCTTACCCCTTTACAAACCATTTGAAAACAGGTATTCTGATATAGAACTAGCACAATTTTAACCACTAAAACGCATGGGAGGGAACCCTGTGGCACTTTTTCCTCACGAAACCATTCCTATTCTGCACCGGAACCTGCCGGTACTGGTATTTGAACACCGAAATGACGGAAACAGCAGCGGCTGCGACTTTCACTGGCATGAAGAGCTGGAATTTTACTATGTACACAGCGGCGGTGTGCTGCTGGACTGTGCCGGCGTCCAGCAGTGGCTGTACCCGGGTGATGTAGGCTTTGTCAGCAGCTGCGTTCCCCACCGGGGCGCCAGATTTCTTGATGGAACCCAACACGATATTATCCAGATTCACCCCGATGTACTGCGAGGAGAAACCGAGATGGCGCTGGGCCGAAGCTACGAGTCTCTGCTGCTGGAGCTGCTGCCGGGACTGCCTGCATTTTTTCACGACAAAACGCTGTCGGAGCAATTTCGGGAGCTCTCCGAAGAGTGGAAGCAGTGCCGGCCGGGAATGGAGCTGGCGGTAAAGGCCTGTGTATTCCGCATTTTTGTCTATCTGCTTCGCTGTGCACCGGTTCAGCCCAGCGGGGAGCCGGAATCCTTTGAGCATTCCTCTCTGGATCATGTCAAAAAAGTGCTGCTGTATCTGGCTTCTCACTATGACCGTCCGGAAGAAACCTCTCTTCCGATTGTGGCGTCAAGATTCGGCCTTTCAGTGCCCTATTTGTGCCGGATTTTCCGGAAACACACCGGCTGCACCGTCACCAGTTATCTGAACCGGATGCGGTGTACCCGGGCCGCCGCGCTGATTCGAAGCGGTGTTCCGCTGATGGATGCGGGCCGGCAGGTGGGGATTGAGGATTACAATTATTTCTCCCGACTTTTCAAAAAAACCGTGGGCCAGTCTCCGGGAGAATTCCGCCCGGAAAAAAATTCAAAAATAATCGAAAAAAGCAGTTGACAAATCGTAATTCATGCGCTATAATAATGAAGCTGTTTCAAACAGCACATGCGTTGGTAGCTCAGCTGGATAGAGTGTCTGACTACGAATCAGAAGGTCAGGGGTTCGAGTCCCTTCCAGCGCGCCAAAGAAAAGGCATTCGCGGTAAGCGGGTGCCTTTTTTGCTGTCTGAAAATTGGGACTCGAAACTGAGAGGGTGAGCAGCGTTTCGAAAATGTATCGGCTAAACGGCTTGCGTTAAAAAAACGCAGGCCGTTTTTTGTTAATCGAAAATAACAAGGCGGTTACCGCATGATTTTGTAAGATATTCTAAAAAACTTCAATATCATTGTGCAGAATATGATTGACGAGTTTTTAAAAGTGGTGTATAATTAACACAAATAGAATTCACAAAGTTAATAAATACATTTATATTCACAAAATCCGTTCCCTATGCAGCAAAGGGCTTTGCTGCTGATGATATATTTGCGAAAAAATACAGACTGCAGCTGTTATTTTTTCCGGAAAAGAATGGAGGTGTGAACAGGCAATCGAAATGGCAATCACAGCAACGGTTCTAAAATTTTAAGAAAGGAGCGCGTTTGTTCTCGAAAAGAATGAACCAGTCGTGCCATGAAAAAGATTGTAAAAAGAGCATGCGCGGGCATGTTCGCAGCCCTGATGGCGGTTTCCGCCATGTCGGTACCCTCGTCGGCCTTGAGTGTTTCTGGAACTGTAGATGGATATTCCTGTGGTGGAAGCAACACCATTAACTACAGAGGTGCTTCCGCAGAAACACACGCCAGTATCCCTATGACTTTAAACGTAACGCTGTTCTACACCTATGCGTATAAAGCATCAGGGTCAGATCCAATCTATACAAAAAAGGCTGCAAACGCTAACAGCCCGGTTAGCTATATTGAAACGCACTACAGTAAGCCATCTTCCCAAGATTATTATTCATATTGCTGTTATTCAAAACACAATGCAATTCATTCGTCGTCTGTTGGCTATGACAGTTGGCAAGATATGACTACTCTAAATATGTATTAAAATTATATAACAAAAGCATTACCCTGTCTGATGTTTTCAAGACAGGGTAATGTTTTTAAAATTGAAAGGGAGGGTTTTTATGAAAAAACTGTTTTCCGTGGGCCTCGTTCTTTCCCTGCTGTTGGCACTGCTCACCGGCTGTCAGAGCCCCGGCCCGGAGCAGGACTTGGGGGACAAGTTCATTTTGGGAGAGGATAACCAGTATTATTATCGAATGTCCAGGATTTTAGCCAGTCCTATGGTAGAATCTGAAGAATCCATATATATCGTGAAGGACGGATATATATATTCTAAGAATAAAAAGACGGGAGAAATCGTTCCCCTCTGCAATAAACCGGACTGTATGCATGATGACAGCGAATTCAATGACAATGGTTCTTCCAATTGCAATGCTTATGTGGGGGTTGCATGGGCTCTTGACTACTATCACAATAAGCTGTATTTCATGACCGCTTTCAGTGAACTGTATGAAATGGATAAAAGCGGGACAACCCGGACAAAGCTGATGCAATTAAAAGAAGATCCATTTGCGGCCATGCTTCATCGGGGATATTTATATTTATCATTTACCAGCAGCGACGGATTGCCCGACGAGTATACAGAGGAAGAAAAAAAAGAGTTATCCTATCGGGTGGACCGGTACCGGATCGACCAATGGGATGGAAATCCGGAAACGATATACGAAAAAAAAGGTGCATATGGCCAGATCAATGTCATGTTTGCCTATGGAAATCAGATTTATATGCCGCTTGCTGCTGCTCCCGGAGAATATGGTACAATTGTCTATGATATTTTGGAGAAAACCGCTTCCTTCCATCCGGAAATACAGGGGTATGCTGCACCGGTTGACGGAAAACTGCTGCATTATGTGCCGTCGGATGTTCCTGAAACCGGAGGACTGACACGGGAAGAAAGGAACGCGATAGAAGAAAAACAAATGGCGGTCCTATCAGATTTACAGGGAAATCTGATTCAGGAGACAGAGATTCCCATGACATACAGTTCTCTGTTCAGCAACAGCACCCTGATTGCCGCAGATAACGAATCCTCCGCCGGATATGGAGGAGACCCGACAGAAGTGCCGGGCGAACGGAAAATCCGGTTTTATGATACGGATGCAAAGCTGATTCGGGAAATCAAACTGGAACAGGAAAACTTAAGGTCTGTGATTGGCATGAACGAAGATTTCCTGATTTATTCTGTAAAAAACAAGCAGAACCAATTAGACCTGTGGAGCATCGACCTGCACAAGCTGGATGACCCGGATTTGAAGGGCGAGCCATTCTTTGTGTCGGAGGAATAAGAGAAAAAACCGGTATGTGAAAAAGGGGGTGCAGTGATGAAAAAGCTGTTGTCCATAGGTGTGATTCTGTCCCTGCTGCTGGCACTGCTGACAGGCTGCCAGAGCCCCGGCCCGGAACAGGACTTGGGGGACAAGTTCATTTTGGGAGAGGATAACCAGTATTATTTTTATCTCAGTGGAATATTCGGCCACCCTATTGCCGAGTCAGAAAATGGCTATTACACCTTCTTAAACGGATATATTTATACCCTGGATAAAGCAACCGGAAAATGTATTCCATTATGCAATAAACCGGATTGTACGCACGATGATAGAGAATTGCATTCAGACGGAAGCTCTACCTGCAACGCATATTTTGGAGCCATACAGCAGATGTCTTATTATAAAGGAAATTTGTATGTTTTATCCGCAGATACCATATATGAAATGGATGCCAGTGGCTCCACCAGAAAACAACTTTTACAGGCAAAAGAACATATTTTCACTTCTATGGTGCACCGAGGATATCTATATCTTTCCTTTTCAGATTATCTTCTTTCCCCAGAAGAATATACGCAGGAAGAATTAAAGAATTCAAGTTATCGGGTAGAACGATACCGGCTGGACCATTGGGACGGAAAATCAAGTGTAGTATATGAAAGAAGAGGAATCTTTGGGACAATCAATTCAATGTTTGCGTTTGGAAACAAAATTTATATGCCTTCAACTGCAAATGATTATGCAACAGCAATTTTTGATATTGTTACAAAAGAAATTACCGAAAACAATGAAATTCCGGGATGTGCAATCGCTCCAAATAATCGTATTGTGTACTTTAAAATACCGGAAGAATGGAGAGACGATTTAACAATTGAAGAAATTTATAAAATCCGCTGCAATAATATGGCAGTCATCGAAGATGCAGAAGGCAATACGCAAAAAACTGAAATTTCACAAGTATACAGTTATCTTTATAGTTCTTCCCAACTCATTGCTGCTGATAATCGAGTAGAAGTTACTTTTGAGAATCTGGCAGAAGAGGACCGTGGTATTGGTTTTTATGATGCAAACGGCAAATTGATTCGAGAAATAAAGACAGAAAATGATACCATGCCCTCACTGGGAATGAATGAGGATTATTTCTTCTATATGAAACAATCAGAGAACGGAGAAAACGATGAAGTCTGGGCCATCGACCTGCACAAACTGGATGACCCGGATTTGAAAGGCGAGCCTTTCTTTGTGTCGGAGGAATAAGAGAAAACAACTGAAAATGTAAAAACAGGAAGTGTTTTGGGAAAGAACCACATCCGTGACGGATCTCCCAAGCACTTCCTGTTTGCTTGTCAGCTTCTTATTTTTCTGTCATTTTCCAGTGATCGCCCCGGTCGGCTACCACCTGATACCCAATCGCCGCCATGGTTTCCCGCAAATGGCGGACACTCTCGGCAGCTTCGTCTCCGGAATGCAGCTTGTTATCATAGAGCAGGTATTTGTCCCGCACGTCTCCGGGAGACAAATTGGGCATCACTACATTGGCCCCCGCTTCCATTCCCTGCTCCCGTCCGTTGGGAAGAAGGGTTCCCAGCGCTGTGGTGGCAGGCAGCAGCACCGTGGGGAGCATCAGCCGGACCAGAGACAGCAGATACAAAGTCTGGGCGCCGTCGCCCGCCGGTTCTTTCGCAAAGGGCGTGTCGTGATGGGGCAAAAACGGCCCGATTCCCACCATTTCCGGCTCCAGCTCCTGCAAAAACACCATGTCTTCCGCCAGCGTATGGGCAGTTTGTCCGGGAGACCCCACCATAAACCCTGCGCCGGTCTGGAAGCCCAGCCGCTTCAAGGTCCGCAGACAGTCCATCCGGTGGGCAAGGGAAAGCTCCGACGGGTGCAGGCGGCGATAATGACAGTCGTCCGCCGTTTCATGGCGAAGCAGATAGCGGTCAGCGCCGGCCTGCCGAAACGCCTGATAGCTGGCCTCTTCCCGCTCCCCGATGGAAAGGGTAACCGCCGCTTCCGGCCAGCGGGTTTTGATCTGGCGCACCAGCTGGCACACTCTCTCATCGGTAAACCAGAGGTCCTCCCCACCCTGCAGGACAAAGGTGCGGAACCCCAGATTCCAGCCCGTTTCACAGCAGGAAAGAATCTGCTCCGGGGTCAGGCGGTACCGCATTGCGTTCCGGTTGCTGCGGCGAATCCCGCAGTAATAGCAGTCATTTTTGCAGAAATTGCTGATTTCAATCAGCCCGCGGATAAAAACCCGTTTGCCGTAATAGGGTTCCCGGGCCAAACGGGCCAGACGGGCGGCTTCCTCTGCCAGCTCCGGCGTCTGACCGGAAATCAGGGTTTCCCACTGGGACAGAGAGAGGGTGTGGGTTTCTGCCAGCTGATGCAGAAGAGAGAACAGATTCATGGGGTTTCCTCCGTTACTTTTGCATAGACGGTTTTGGTGTTGACACCGGGCAGCATCCCCAGTTTTCCGGAAAGGGCGCTGATTTCGCTTTGAGGCGCATCCAGCACCACGCTGATAATGCAAACATCCCGTTTATGATAGGGAATGCCCATGCGGCCCACAATCCGGGCAGCGTACTGGTGCAGAAGCTCGTTGATTTTTTCGGTGGCGTCCAGATTCTCCACCACAATGCCGATCAAGGCCACACGGTTTTCCATGGTTCACGTTCCTTTCCAGCCGGAAAAACAGCCGGTCACATGGACCGGGATTTCTGTGCACAAACGCGCATGGCCTGCATGACGCTGCTGCGGAATCCGGTTTCTTCCAGCTTCTGTACGGCTTCGATGGTCGTTCCGGCGGGAGAGCAGACCATGTCCTTCAGTTCGCCCGGGTGCTTGCCGGTTTCCAGTACCATTTTGGCACTGCCCAGCACAGCCTGTGCCGCAAAGGTATAGGCCTGATTCCGGGGCATTCCCTCGGCGACGGCTGCGTCGGCCATGGCTTCAATCAATACGAAAATATAGGCGGGAGAGCTGCCGCTGACCGCCACCACAGCGTCCATCAGCCGCTCGGGGATGACCTCCGTTTTACCAAAGCCCCCCAGCACTTTCAGCACGGTGCTGAGCATGTCCGGCGTCACCTGCTCATTGGGGCAGACAGCGGTGATGCCTTCGCCCACCATGGCGGGGGTATTGGGCATGGTGCGGACAATGGGCAAAGTCTTGCCGAAAGTTTCCGCCAGCCAGGCAAGAGTTTTGCCCGGAGCGATGGTCACGATGATCTGGCCTTCCTTCACAACCGGAGCGATTTCCTGAATCACTTCCTGATAGAACTGGGGCTTTACGGCCAACACAACCAGATCGGATTCCTCCATGACTTTCCGATTGTTCTCCGCCGTCATTACGCCGCAGGCAGTTTTGGCCCGCTCCATAGCGGCAGCGGACAGGTCATGGACGGTGATTTCTTTGGGAGAACAGATCTGATTTTTAATAATGCCGCCGATCATGGCGCTGGCCATGTTGCCGCAGCCGATAAATCCGAGTTTCATACAAAGACTTCCTTTCTGAAAATGGTGGAGGTGTTTCCTCCCAGAAAAAAACGGTTCCGCCGGGGCTTACCACAGCACGCCGGCGGGACCGTTTCATTTTGAAAAGATATGCGGCCCGATTCCCGGGGGCGTTTGTCAGAATGCCACCTTTTCGCGGATGTAGTCCGCCAGCTTGTCGATGGAAACGCGCTCCTGTGCCATGGTGTCACGGTCACGGATGGTCACGCAGCCGTCGTTCTCGCTGTCAAAGTCATAGGTGATGCACATGGGGGTGCCGATTTCGTCCTGACGGCGATAGCGCTTGCCGATGGAGCCGGCGTCGTCGAAGTCCACCATGAACTCCTTGGCCAGCTGTGCATAGACCTCGCGGGCTTTTTCGCTGAGCTTCTTGGACAGGGGCAGGATGGCAGCCTTGAAGGGAGCCAGATAGGGATGCAGGCGCAGCACCACGCGGGTGTCGTTCTTCTCTGCGTCCACCACTTCCTCGTCGTAAGCGTCGCACAGGAAAGCCAGTGCCACACGGTCAGCACCCAGAGAGGGCTCGACCACATAGGGGATGTAGCGGGTGTTGGTTTCCGGATCGAAGTAGGAGAGATCCTTGCCGGAATGCTCCTGATGACGGCCCAGGTCGTAGTCGGTGCGGTCGGCAATGCCCCACAGCTCGCCCCAGCCGAAGGGGAACAGATACTCGATGTCGGTGGTAGCCTTGGAGTAGAAGGACAGCTCCTCGGGACGGTGGTCACGCAGGCGCATGTTCTCTTCCTTCATACCCAGAGACAGCAACCAGTTTTTGCAGAAGTCCTTCCAGTAATAGAACCAGTCCAGATCGGTGCCGGGCTTGCAGAAGAACTCGCACTCCATCTGCTCGAACTCGCGGGTACGGAAGGTAAAGTTGCCGGGGGTGATCTCATTGCGGAAGCTCTTGCCCACCTGGCACACACCGAAGGGAACCTTCTTGCGGGTGGTGCGCTGGATGGCGGGGAAGTTGACAAAGATACCCTGTGCTGTCTCGGGACGGAGATACAGCTGGTTCTTTGCGTCCTCGGTCACGCCCTGGAAGGTCTTGAACATCAGGTTGAATTGACGGATATCGGTGAAGTTCTTGCTGCCGCAATTGGGGCAGGTGATGCCGTGCTCCTGAATGAAGCTCTGCATCTGCTCGTTGGTCCAGCCATCGGCGGATTCGCCGGTGAAGTCCTCAATGAGCTTGTCGGCGCGGTGACGGGTCTTACAGTCGCGGCAGTCCATCAGCGGGTCAGAGAAGCCGCCCACGTGGCCGGTAGCCACCCAGACTTCGGGGTTCATGAGGATTGCAGAATCCAGACCCACGTTATAGGGGCTTTCCTGAATGAACTTCTTTTTCCACGCGTTCTTTACGTTATCCTTGAACGCCATACCCAGAGGGCCGTAGTCCCAGCTGTTGGAGAGACCTCCGTAAATTTCGGAGCCGGGGAAAATAAATCCACGGCCTTTGCAAAGGGCGACGATGGTTTCCATGGTCTTGTCGGTTGCTAACATTTTGTTTCCTCCATCCTGCGCCGCTGGCTGCGGCACTTGTGTTGATTTGCGCGTTGAGCCGTCCGCTGGCTGCGGCTTTCTCTCAAAGCGTCCCTTTCAGTGTATCACGTTTGGGAAATGGTTGCAAGGAAAAGCACGCGCTTGTTTCAGGTTTTTCTAACGGGAACACAACAGCAGCCGCAGCTCGGAGAAAATTTGCCGGTACACCCTTTTGAACGGATGACAAAGCCCCTGCCCTCTGCTATACTGAAATTATAGCCGTATCCCATCCTGTATTTGAAAAAGGAGGTCTTTCTGTATGATTGTTACGACAACCCAGAGCATCGAAGGCCGTCAGATTGTGGAGTACCGGGGAATCGTTTTTGGCGAGGTCATCACCGGTATCAATGTGCTGAAAGATTTTGCGGCAGGTGTCCGCAACTTTTTT
>CAJMOI010000012.1 GCA_905215105.1 uncultured bacterium | reverse complement strand
ATGGAGGGAAAGCCGGACTGGCTGTCCGGCTTTCCTGTCCAAATTTATTGTAATAGGAGTGATGCCGGTGGCTTTTGCACATCTTCACGTCCATACCGAATACAGCCTGCTGGACGGCGCCTGCCGGATTGAAAAACTGCTGGACCGGGTGCAGGAGCTGGGACAGGACAGCATCGCCATTACCGACCACGGCGTCATGTACGGCGCCGTGGATTTTTATAAGGCGGCGAAAAAACGGGGCATTCATCCGGTCATCGGCTGCGAGGTCTATGTGGCCAAACGGACCCGGTTTGACCGGGTTCACGAGCTGGACGGGGAAAACCGCCATCTGGTGCTGCTGTGCGAAAACCAGCAGGGCTATCAAAACCTGATTGCCATGGTGTCCAGAGCCTGGACGGAGGGTTTTTACAGCAAGCCCCGGGTGGACTTTGAGCTGCTGGAGAAGTATCACGAAGGGCTGATTGCCCTTTCTGCCTGTCTGGCAGGGGAAATCCCCCGGGCGCTGTCCATGCGGGACTATGAAGAAGCCCGGAAAGCAGCGCTGCGCTATGAGGGGATTTTCGGAAAAGGCAATTTTTATCTGGAATTGCAGGATCACGGACTGACAGAACAGAAAGCCATCAATCCCCAGATCATCCGGCTGTCCCGGGAAACGGGCATTCCTCTGGTATCGACCAACGACTGCCACTATATCCGGAAAGAGGACAGCCAGATGCACAAAATCCTGCTGTGCATCCAGACCAACCATACTATCGAGGACCCGGATACCATGGAGTTCGGCTCCGAGGAGTTCTATGTCAAGTCCGAGGAGGAAATGCGGGGGCTGTTTCCGGAAGTGCCGGAGGCCGCGGACAATACGGAGGTCATTGCCCAGCGGTGTCAGGTGGAATTCGAATTCGGCAAGACTAAGCTGCCCCGGTTTGAAACGCCCAACGGTCAGGAAAACACCGCCTATTTCCGGGAGCAGTGCCAGCAGGGGATGATCCGCCATTATGGAGAAAACCCGCCGGAGGCGGTGCGGAAACGGCTGGCCTATGAGCTGGACATGATTGAAAAAATGGGGTATGTGAACTACTATCTCATTGTCCATGATTTTGTCCGGTATGCAAAATCCGCAGGCATTCCCGTAGGGCCGGGAAGAGGTTCCGGCGCGGGAAGTCTGGCCGCTTACTGCATCGGCATTACCGGCATCGATCCTATCCGGTATGATCTGCTGTTCGAGCGGTTTCTCAACCCGGAGCGGGTGAGTATGCCCGACTTCGATATTGATTTCAGCGACGAACGCCGTCAGGAAATCATCGATTATGTCATTCGGAAATACGGCGCCGACCATGTGGCCCAGATTGTCACCTTTGGTACCATGGCAGCCCGGGGTGTTATCCGGGATGTGGGCAGGGCCATGGCCATTCCCTATGCCACTACGGATATTGTGGCCAAAATGGTGCCCATGGAGCTGCACATGACGTTGGACAAGGCGCTGGAAGTGTCCGCCGACCTGAAAAACCGGTACGACACAGACCCGCAGATTCACGAGCTCATTGACATGGCCCGGAAAATTGAGGGAATGCCCCGGCACTCCTCCACCCATGCAGCCGGTGTGGTGATTACCGACCGGCCGGTGAGCGAATATGTGCCGCTGGCCAAAAACGACGAATCGGTTGTGACCCAGTTTCCCATGACCACGCTGGAAGAGCTGGGACTTCTGAAAATGGATTTTCTCGGCCTGCGAAATCTGTCGGTCATTGACAACACGGTGAAAATGGCGGCCCGGAAAACGCCGGGGCTTTCCATTGAAGAAATTCCCATGGACGATCCGCAGGTGTTCCGGCTGTTTGCCGAGGGGAATACCGAAGGTGTGTTTCAGTTTGAATCGGCGGGAATGCGCCGGGTGGTCATGAGTCTGAAACCGGAATATGTGGAAGACCTCATTGCCGTGATTTCCCTCTATCGCCCCGGTCCCATGCAGTTTATCTCCACCTATGTGGAAAACCGCCATCATCCGGAGAAGGTCACCTACCGTCATCCCCGGCTTTCCAAAATTCTGGACGTTACCTATGGATGTATCGTCTATCAGGAACAGGTCATGCAGATTTTCCGGGAGCTGGCAGGCTATTCTCTGGGCCGCGCAGACGTGGTGCGCCGTGCCATGTCCAAAAAAAAGGCCGACGTCATGGAGCGGGAAAAACAGATCTTTATCCACGGCCTGCAAAGAGAGGACGGAAGCTGGGAAGTGGAGGGCTGTGTCAATCGGGGCGTGGACGAGAAAACGGCGGAGGAGATTTTCCGCCAGATGGAGAGCTTTGCTTCCTATGCGTTCAACAAGTCCCACGCCGCGGCTTATGCCACCGTTGCCTATCAGACCGCGTGGCTGAAATGCCACTATCCCAGAGAGTATCTGGCGGCATTGCTCACCAGCGTGCTGGATTCTTCCGGAAAAGTGGCGGAGTATACGGCGGAATGCAGCCGGCTGAAAATCCAGGTGCTGCCGCCTCATGTCAACGAAAGCCGCCGGGAATTTACCGTGGCGGGAGAGCATATCCGGTTCGGATTGCTGGCGGTGAAAAATCTGGGCAGCGGCTTTTTGCAGTCCCTTGTGCGGGAACGGGAGACCAACGGGCCCTTTGTTTCCTATTACGATTTTTGTAAACGGATGTATCCCTTCGAAATGAACCGGCGGGCGCTGGAAAGTTTGATTAAATGCGGTGCGCTGGATGGTCTCGGCCATAACCGTCGGGAGATGCTGGCGTCGGTGAATCTGGTGATGGATTCTCTGGACGATGACCGCCACCGGAATCTGGAAGGGCAGATGGGCTTTTTCGATACGCCGGAAACTGCCGGCCAGAAGGTGGAGATTCCCCGGCTGGACGAGTTTACCCCTTCGGAAAAACTGGCCATGGAAAAGGAAGTCACCGGAATGTATCTGTCCGGCCATCCGGTTTCAGAGTATTCGGACCTGTTCCGGCGGAAAGCGGTAGTCTCCATGGGGGAGATTCAGAAGGACGCGGCGGAGCACGGGGACAGATTCCGGGACGGCAATCGGGTACGGGTGCTGGGTGCGGTGCAGTCGGTGAAACAGAAGCTCACCAAAAGCAGCGGTACTATGGCGTTTGTCACGCTGGAAGATCTGTTCGGCTCCATGGAGCTGCTGGTGTTCCCCAATGTGTACAGCCGGAGCCATACCCTTTTGCGGGAAGGACAGATCGTATTGGCGGAAGGCCGCATCAGCCTGACCGAGGAAAAGGACACCAAGCTGGTCTGTGACCGGATTGATCCGCCGCCGCTGCCCGGGCAGGCCCTTTCTTCCGGCGAAAGCCCTCAGCAGCCGAAAAAGCATTCTTCCCGGCCGGGATTATATTTGAAGGTTCCGGGAAAAGATAGCCGGGAATATCGGAAAGCCATGCAGTATATTGCCATCTTTGACGGGCCTACAGAACTGTACCTGTATTTTCAGGATACGGGGAAACTGGTCCGGGCTCCGGCGGTTTACCGGGTGGATGCCAACCCGGTTCTGGTTCGTGAGCTGAAGCGCCTGCTTGGCAGTGAAAATGTGGTGCTGACGGAATAAAGTTTGGGGAACATTCATGAAAATCGAAAATATTCTTCCTTTCTCTGAAAAATTGGCTAAATGAGACAGATTGCCCGTATGCGGGAGATTTTTTTGCATACAGGATACTTGATTATTCGCGGCCTATTTATTATAATAAGGAATAAGAAAAGTTATGAGCAGCATTTGCTGCATTCTAAAATGGGAATAAGACTATAACATGTTTAGGAGGACGGTATACTATGAGTACCAAAAAGATTGCCGTGTTGACCAGCGGAGGAGACGCCCCCGGAATGAATGCCGCGCTTCGCGCAGTCGTTCGTGCCGGTATCTCTTACGGTATGGAGGTGTACGGCGTTCGCAGAGGATACAACGGCCTGTTGAATGGCGATATGTTCCCCATGAACCTGCGCAGCGTTTCCGATATTATCCATCGCGGCGGTACCTTTTTGTATACAGCCCGCAGCCCTGAATACAATACTCCCGCAGGCGTAAAAAAGGCTGCTGACAAGTGCCGTGAAATGGGAATTGACGGTGTGGTAGTCATCGGCGGCGACGGTTCTTTCCGCGGCGCTCGTGACCTGACCAACGCAGGCATCCCCTGCATCGGCATCCCCGGTACCATTGATAACGATATTGCATGTACAGAATATACGGTGGGCTTTGACACCGCCATGAACACTGCTATGGAAATGGTAGACCGTCTGCGTGACACCACCGAGTCTCACGACCGCTGCAGCGTGGTGGAAGTGATGGGACGCCGCTGCGGCGACATCGCTCTTCAGACCGGTATTGCTGTGGGCGCAACTGCCATCCTGGTGCCGGAAGTTCCTTATGACTTCGAGCGCGATGTCATCCAGCGCATGAAGTTCACCCAGAAAACCGGCAAGAAGCACTTCATCATCATCGTGGCCGAGGGTGTCGGCGGCGTGGATAAGCTGGCAAAGGACATTCAGGAGCAGACCGGCATTGAATCCCGTGCAACGGTTCTGGGTCATGTGCAGCGCGGTGGTTCTCCCACTCTGCGTGACCGTGTGATGGCCAGCCGTATGGGCTATCATGCAGTAGAGCTGCTGGATAAGGGCATCGGCAACCGTGTGGTCGCTTACAGAGAGAGCAAGGTTGTGGACTTCGATATTACCGAGGCTCTGGATATGAAGCGCGTTTTCGACAAGGATCTGTATGAAATCGCCCTGCATATTTCCATCTGATTTTACGAAATCGTATGATAAAACCGCTTGCAGTGGAAAATGCTGCAAGCGGTTTTTGTTTGCCTTGATTCAGAACGACACGGTCTGGCCGGAACCGGCGGATTCATAAGCCCGGCAAATAATCCGGGTCAGCAGCTCTGCCTGGTCCAGATTGTAGTCCGGTGCTTCCATTTCATCGGATTCCACCAGCTGGGCGAACCGAACGATGGGATACACATCATCCTGCCAGTCCTGTTCCACCGGAGAGAGTTTTTCATAGCCGGGCATCTGGGAGGATTGCAGCAGCACCCGATAATCTGCGGGGCCGTTGCCGGAAATCACCGCCATGCCTTCAGTGCCCACAATTTCCATCATGTTCACGCCGTGACAGGAAACGAAGGAAGTGACAGCTGTGCCCATGGCTCCGTTTTCAAACTCCATAACTGTGGTGGAAAGCTCGTCGCTGCCGGTTCCGTACAGCTCTTCCATGCGGCAGGTGATGGTTTTGGGTTTGCCGCAGTAATAGGGCAGCATATACAGGCCATGACAGCCCAGATCCAGCGTGACGCCGCCGCCGGTCTGGCTCTTGTCAAACCAGTAGGCGGGGAGCATGTTTTTGTCCACCGCAGCCTTGTGGGAACGGCGGAAATACAGGGAAGTGACCCGGCCCAGCTTTCCCTCTTCCACCAGCGTTTTCAGATAGCGGTAAGGCCCCAGAATTTTGGATTCCATGGAAACGGTGAATTTGACGCCCGCTTCTTCCACTGCCTGCCGAATGGCGGTGCAGTCCTCCAGCGTCAGGGCCATGGATTTATCGGTGAAAATATGCTTGCCGGCTTTTGCCGCTGCAATGATGATGTCACGGTGTTTGGTAGTGGGACATTCCACCATCACTGCGTCCACATCTTCCCGGGCCAGCACTTTAGCAAGATCCGGTTCAAATTCCGCGCCGAACTCCTCAGCGTATTTCCGGCCGCGGGCTTCGTCCTCATCCCAGACCGCTACGAACTTTCCTGCGCCGCTTTTCAGCAATTCTCCCGCGAACCAGCCCGTGTGAACGTGCCAGCCGCTGAGCAATGCAAAACGTACCATTTGATACCACTCCTTTTGTTGGTGTTCAGGTGTATCCATTGTAGTACAGTGGGAATTTCCTGTCAATACAGAGAAAAACAGGCTGGTTTTCAAAATGATTCTGTAAAAAACTTGACATTTTGCCGGGGCGCTGGTACAGTTAAAGATGTATCAGCCGAAAGGGCTTTTTCCTGACGGTGCATACACATACACACCCTGTGATCAGGGTTTCTTTTCCGCAGTTCCTGAATCAAAAGGTGACAGGCTTGACCTGCTCCTGCTGGCAAGGCGGCGTGAAGCACTCCTGCTTATTTCGAGCATTGACCGGGAGAACTGCGCCGAAAGGCGCATTTTTTGTTTTTCGGGGCGCTTCGCGGAAGTTTCATATTTTATTGCGAAAGGAAGCGACCTTTATGTACGACAAGTATTCCATGAAAGCGGAAGAATTCATCAGCGATGAGGAAATCAAAGCCAGTATCGCCTGGGCAGAAGAGAACAAAAACAATCTGGAGCTGGTGAACCAGATTATCGACAAGAGCGCAGATCACAAGGGCTTGAGCCATCGGGAAGCCATTCTGCTGCTGCTGTGTGAGGACAAGGACGCTATTCAGCGGATTTTTGCACGGGCCGCAGAAATCAAGGACGCCTTTTACGGCAACCGCATCGTGATTTTTGCCCCCCTGTATCTGTCCAACTACTGTGTCAACGGATGTCTCTACTGTCCCTATCATCACAAGAATAAGCACATTGCCCGCCGCAAACTGACCCAGGAAGAGATTCGCAAAGAGGTTATCGCTTTGCAGGATATGGGCCACAAGCGTCTGGCGCTGGAAACCGGCGAAGACCCGGTGAACTGCCCCATCGAGTATGTGCTGGAAAGCATCAAGACCATCTATTCCATCAAGCACAAAAACGGCGCTATCCGCCGCGTCAATGTCAATATTGCAGCCACCACTGTGGAGAATTACCGCAAGCTGGAGGAAGCCGGCATCGGTACTTATGTGCTGTTCCAGGAAACCTATAATAAGGAACAGTATGAGTACCTGCATCCCACAGGCCCCAAGCACAATTACGCCTACCACACTGAAGCCATGGACCGTGCCATGGAAGGCGGCATTGACGATGTGGGCTGCGGTGTGCTCTTTGGCCTGAACCTGTATAAGTATGACTTTGTGGGCATCCTCATGCACGCCGAGCATCTGGAAGCCGTTCACGGTGTAGGCCCCCACACCATCAGCGTGCCCCGTCTGCGCAATGCCGATGATGTGGATGTGTCCGAGTATGAGAACGCCATTTCCGACGAGCTGTTCCAGCGGATTGTGGCCGTACTCCGTGTGGCTGTGCCCTATACCGGCATTATTATTTCCACTCGTGAATCCCAGCGCACCCGCGAAATGGTGCTGCCCTATGGCGTGTCCCAGATCAGCGGCGGCTCCCGTACCACCGTGGGCGGTTATGCCGAAGACCATCAGGAAGAGAATTCCGCACAGTTTGAAATCAGCGACCACCGTTCTCTGGACGAAGTGGTGCACTGGCTGCTGGAAAACGGTCATGTGCCCAGCTTCTGCACAGCCTGTTATCGGGAAGGCCGTACCGGCGACCGCTTTATGAGCCTGGTCAAAGCCGGACAGATTCGCAACTGCTGCCATCCCAATGCGCTGATGACTTTGAAGGAGTACGCAGAGGATTACGCCAGCCCCGAAACCCACAAGCTGGCCTTGGAAGTCATTGAAAAAGAAGCGGAGACCATCCCCAACGAGAAGGTTCGGGAAAAGGTTTTTGAACACCTCCACGACATGGACGGCGGAATGCGGGATTTCCGGTTCTGATTTTTCTTGACAAATGCTGTTGAACTCTATATAGTAGTATAGGAAAAAACAGGGGGTGCTGTCAGACGGCTGAGAGGACTTGCTCCAACCCATGAACCTGATCCGGGTAATGCCGGCGTAGGAATCAAACATCACAAAAGTGGCGCCGCTGACTGATTGTTTCCAATCGGTCGGCGGCTTTTGGTTTGCAGCCCTTGTTTTTCGGAAATTTTTCAGGAAAGAGAAGGACTGTGTTTATGAACAACAAAACCAGAAAACTGACCGAAACCGCCCTGCTCATCGCCATGGCTACCGTGCTGAGCCTGATTCAGTTCCCCGGCCCGTGGGTCAACGGCGGTTCCATTACCCTGTGCAGCATGCTGCCCATCTGCATCATCGGCTATCGCTACGGCGTGCGCTGGGGCATTCTTGGCGGCTTTGTCCATGGACTGCTTCAGCTGCTGCTGGGTGTGAATGCCCTGAAAGGCATTTCGCTGGAAACGCTGGTGCTTTCCGTGATTCTGGACTATCTGCTGGCCTTTGCCGTGCTGGGTTTCTCCGGCCTGTTCCGGAACAAGATCAAGAATGCCTCTCTGGCCTTCGCAGCCGGTTCCACGGTGGGCATTGTCCTGCGGTTTGTGTGCCATTTTATTTCCGGCGCTTTTGTGTGGGACACCATTCTGGCCGATACAGGCTTGAACTGGGCGGGCATTCTGTACTCTCTGAACTATAACGGTTCTTATATGGGACCGGAGCTGGTGATCACACTGGCAGCAGGCGTCATTTTCTGCCGGGTGTTCGATTTTACCAAGCCCAACCCCATTCGCAGATAAAAGTATTTGTGCCGCAGGCGGTTGCCTGCGGTATTTTTTTGCCCGAAAGAATCAAAAACCACTGGATGAGCCACAATAAGCACAGCAGTGCTCCGAGTGCTGATTTTTCAAAAAAAGTCTGCTGAAATGGGATATTTTCGGGATTTCACAAATCATTTACAAATAAAAACTTGACAAACCCGGAAGAGAGTGGTAGAGTATAGACAAGGTTTAGCACTCGAAGCAAAAGAGTGCTAAATCAAATCAACAGAGGTGAGGAGAATGGAGCTGAGTACACGCAGGGAAAAAATCCTTGCGGCGGTGGTAGATGCTTATGTAGAGACCGGCGACCCGGTTGGTTCCAAAAGCATTGCCGCACAGCTGGGAGTCTCCTCTGCAACCGTCAGAAATGAAATGGCGGAGCTTTCCCTGTTGGGACTGCTGGAGCAGCCCCACACTTCCGCAGGCCGTGTGCCTTCTCAAAAAGGGTATCGGCTGTATGTGGACCGGCTGATGGAGCCAAAGCCCCTGGAGCCGAAGGAAAAGCGGCTGCTGGATTCCATGCTGGTGACCAACGCCTGCGACCCTGAAAAGCTGATGGCCGGCGTGACACAGACGCTGGCAAACATCACCAGGTTTGCAGCGGTTTCCACCACTCCCAGCGGACGAACCGCTTATATCCGTGCCGTACAGTTTGTGCAGACCAGCCGCCGGACGGCGATGCTGCTGCTCATGTCTTCGGCAGGGACCATGAAAAACCGGATTTTCCATTGTGATTTCGATTTGAACCCCGAAATGCTTCGGGTGTTTTTCCGGATTCTCAATGAAAAGCTGATGAACCGTCCGGTAGCCGATATTACTCCGGCGTTTATCCAGTCCCTGGCAGTTTCCCTTGGGGAAATGGCCATGCTCATGTCCTCGGCGCTGATGGCGCTGCTGGAAGTGGCAAAGGATACCCGGGAAACGGCTGTATGCCAGAGCGGCCAGATGAACCTGCTGTTCTATCCCGAATACGAGCGGGGAACCGCCCGTCGGGTGATGGACTTTCTGGAACGCCCCAGCGAGCTGGTAGACCTGCTGACACAGGAGCCCGGCAGCGTGCGGGTGCTCATCGGACAGGAAAGCCGGACACCCGAGCTGGCAGGCTCCAGCGTGGTGATTTCCCGGTATGCAGTGGGCGGGCAGGATGCCGGCGCACTGGCAGTGATTGGCCCGACACGGATGGAATATGCAAGTGTGATTTCCCACCTTTCTTACCTGTCACAGGCTGTGGGCAATATGCTCACCGTTCTGATGCGGGAGGAATAGAAATAACGCAGCAGACTGAAAAACGCTGCACTGAGAGGAGCGATCGTTTTGGCAGAACAGGATATCAAAAAAGAGCCTGCTCAGGAGCCGGAGAACAATCCCGGAACCCCCGAAACGGAGGCCGCTGAGCCCCAGAAGGAAGAGAAAAAGGGCCGCAAGGTTTCCCGCAAAGAGCTGGAGGAAGTTCAGGCCGAGCTGGAAAAGACGCAGAAAGAACTGGCTGCTCTGAAAGACCAGTACCTGCGCACCCGGGCGGAATATGACAACTTCCGCAAGCGCACCGAACGGGAAAAAGCCGCCATCTATGGCGACGGTACTTCCGATGCCATCAAGGGAATGCTCCCGGTAGGAGATAATCTGGAACGGGCTTTGGCCCAAAAGGATTGCTCCGTGGAAGACCTGATGAAGGGCGTGGAAATGGTGCAGACCCAATTTCTGGAGTCCCTGAAAAAACTGGGCGTCACCCCCATGGGCAATGTGGGCGACGAATTTAACCCCGAGATTCACAACGCGGTTTCCCACATCGAGGATGAAAACCTCGAAATCAACGTCATCAGCGCCGTATTCCAGAAGGGATACATGCTGGGGGACAAGGTTGTCCGCCACGCAATGGTGCAGGTGGCGAACTAGTCAGAACCATTCCAATTTATAATTGATTGAGATAGAGTAAACACGCATACAAATGCGCATTACATGGAGGTAATGAATTATGTCTAAGACTATCGGTATTGACCTTGGTACTACAAACTCCTGCGTCGCTGTAATCGAAGGCGGCGAACCCGTTGTCATTGCAAACGCCGAAGGCGCCCGCACCACCCCGTCTGTTGTTGCATTCGCCAAGAACGGCGAGCGTATGGTTGGCCAGGTTGCAAAGCGTCAGGCTATCACCAACCCGGACCGCACCGTTTCCTCCATTAAGAGAGAGATGGGCTCCGATTATAAGGTGACCATCGACGGCAAACAGTATACCCCCCAAGAGATTTCCGCAATGATTCTGCAAAAGCTGAAGACAGACGCGGAAGCCTATCTGGGCGAGCCGGTTACTTCCGCAGTTATCACCGTTCCCGCATACTTCACCGACGCACAGCGTCAGGCAACCAAGGATGCTGGTAAGATTGCCGGCCTGGATGTCAAGCGTATCATCAACGAACCTACCGCAGCTGCTCTGTCCTATGGCATCGACAAGGGCGAAGAGCAGAAGGTCATGGTGTATGACCTGGGCGGCGGTACCTTCGATGTGTCCATCATCGAAATGGGCGACGGCGTGCAGGAAGTTCTCGCAACCGCTGGTAACAACCGTCTGGGCGGCGATGACTTCGATAAGCGCATTATGGATTGGCTGGTAAGCTCCTTCAAGATGGAGACCGGCGTAGACCTGTCCGGCGATAAGATGGCAATGCAGCGTTTGAAGGAAGCTGCTGAAAAGGCAAAGATTGAGCTGTCCGGTATGACCACCGCCAACATCAACCTGCCCTTCATCACCGCCGACGCCACCGGCCCCAAGCACCTGGATATGACCCTGAGCCGTGCAAAGTTCAACGAGCTGACCAGCGACCTGGTAGAAAAGACCATGGGCCCGGTTCGTCAGGCTCTGTCCGACTCCGGCCTGTCTATCAATGATATCAACAAAGTCCTGATGGTGGGCGGTTCTTCCCGTATTCCCGCTGTTCAGGAAGCTGTTAAGAACTTTATCGGCAAAGAGCCCTTCAAGGGCATCAACCCCGACGAATGTGTTGCCATCGGCGCTGCTTTGCAGGCTGGCGTTCTGGGCGGCGAGGTCGAAGGCCTGCTGCTGCTGGACGTTACTCCCCTGTCCCTGGGCGTTGAGACCATGGGCGGCGTGATGACCAAGCTCATCGAGCGCAACACCACTATCCCCACCAAGAAGAGCCAGATCTTCTCCACCGCTGCTGACGGCCAGACGCAGGTTGAGGTCAACGTGCTGCAGGGCGAGCGTGAGTTCGCTCGCGACAACAAGCAGCTGGGCATCTTCAAGCTGGACGGCATTGCTCCGGCTCCCCGCGGAATCCCCCAGATCGAAGTTTCCTTCGATATCGACGCCAACGGCATCGTGAATGTTTCCGCTAAGGATCTGGGCACCGGCAAAGAGCAGCACATCACCATTTCTTCCAGCTCCAACATGAGCAAGGAAGACATCGACAAGGCTGTCCGCGAGGCTGAGCAGTTTGCTGCCGAGGATAAGAAGCGCCGTGAAGAAGTGGACGCCAAGAACGCAGCCGAGAACCTGTGCTACACCGTTGAGAAGCTGATTACCGACAGCGGCGACAAGATGGACGCTGCCGACAAGAGCGATCTGGAAGCCAAGGTCAAGGTTCTGAAGGACGCTGTGGCCGCCAACAACATGGATACCATCAAGAGCGCCAGCGACGACCTGCAGAAGGCTATGTATGCAGTCAGCGAGAAGCTGTATAAGGCAGCTGCTCCTCAGGGCCAGCCCGTTGACCCCACCCAGCAGGCTCCCGGTGCATCTTCCGGCAATGACGGCAACGTATACGATGCAGACTTCAAAGACGTGGACGACAACAAGTAAGTGATACGAGATCCTTAGCAGGGTTTCATTGGGCACGGGGCGGCATTTGCTGCCCCATGCTTTGTGTAAAGAGTTCCCCTGAAAGCCGGTGCAGCCGGAGGTTCGGCGGGGGAAACCCCGCTGTTTGTAAGAAAGGAATGGGTAGAAATGGCTGATAAACGAGATTATTATGAGGTCATGGGGGTCCCCAAGAATGCCTCTGATGATGAAATCAAAAAGGCCTACCGTAAGCTGGCCAAAAAATACCATCCCGACCTGAACCCCGGCGATAAAGAGGCCGAGGCGAAGTTCAAGGAAGTCAACGAAGCCTATGAGGTGCTGTCCGATAAGGATAAGCGCGCCCGTTATGACCAGTTCGGCCATGCAGGCGTTGACCCCAACTTCGGCGGCGGTGCAGGCGGCGGAAGCCCCTTTACCGGCGGTATGGGCGTGGATTTTGGCGATATTTTCGACAGCTTCTTCGGCGGCGGTTTTGGCGGCGGCGGACGCCGTGCCAATCCCAACGCCCCCCGCCGCGGCGGCGATACCGAAGCCGTGGTGACGATTTCTTTTGAGGAGGCCGCCAAGGGATGCAAAAAGGAAGTTACGTACCGGCAGATTGAGACCTGTAAGAGCTGCGGCGGCAGCGGCGCCGCCAAGGGCACCCAGCCCCAGACCTGTCCCCAGTGTGGTGGTACCGGTCAGGTACGCATCAGCCAGCGGACTCCCTTTGGAGTAGTACAGACCTCCCGTGGGTGTGACCGCTGCCACGGTACCGGTAAAGTGATCGATAATCCCTGTAAAGACTGTAACGGTACCGGACGGATTCGCCGCCAGAAGACAGTGGAAGTCACCATTCCCGCTGGTATCGACGACGAGCAGGTGCTGAATATCCCCGGACATGGCGACGCAGGCCGCAACGGCGGCCCCAATGGCGATCTCCATGTGTATGTGACCGTGCGTCCCCACACGCTGTTTGAGCGCCGGGGCAATGATGTATGGTGCGAAATGCCCATCACCTTCTCTCAGGCGGCTTTGGGCGCAGAGGTTACGGTTCCCACTCTGGACGGCAAAGTTAGCTATCAGGTACATGAGGGCACCCAGCCCGGCGATGTGTTCAAGCTCAAAGGCAAGGGGATCCCGGTACTGGGCGGCAGAGGCCGCGGCGACCAGTATGTCCGCGTGACCGTGGAGGTTCCCCGCAACCTGAGCCAGAAGCAGAAGGAGATCCTCAAAGAGTTTGACAAAGGCGTCGAGGAAAAGAATTATCAGAAGCGCAAGAGCTTTTTCGATAAACTCAAGAATATGTTTGAATAAACAATTTAATTAATAGTAGAACAGGGCGAAAAACGGATTTTACTGCCGTTTTTCGTCCTGTTTTTGTTATATGGATATTTATGATTTCTATATGGAGATATGTTTTGGGAAATCTATCAAAATTCCATAAAAATATAGAAATATGTTTGCTTTTTGTATGAATTTGCGAAAACAGAGTAGTATGATTAAGGTAAACATAGATACAAATTATTTTTAGTTATGCTTTTTTTGGTGGAAATCATCAAAAACGCTTTAGGGAAACAGAGAAGGAGGTGTCAAGCAGTAACAGTCATACCATTGCTTAAAATAATCGCGTTATGAAAGGCAGGGAAGAAGTAACAATGAAAAAGACAATGGTGAAACGGTTGATGTCCTGGGTTCTGGCGGCGGCCATGGTGGTAGCTATGCTGCCTGTCAGCGTTATGGCGGCAGAAGAGGGTGGGGCACAGATTGGCGAACAGACTTATGCTACATTAGATGAGGCTATTAAGGCAGCTGCCGATGAAACGCCTACCACTATTAAATTGCTCCAAGATTTAAATTTGGATAAATCTATTGCAATTCCCGCTAATAAAAGCATTACGATTACTGCAGACGAAGCCGTTACAATCACAGATGATGCCCGAAAGGGTATTACGCTCTCAACAAATAGTGTTCTCACTATTGAAAACGTTACGTTTAACACTAATGGGCAGATTTACCTCAATGGTGCAAACAGCAGCTTGACCTTCCGGCGTTGTTATTTGAACATGAATGGTGAAATGTACCAATTCAATAAAGACGGATATTATTGTTGTGCAATTAGTATTGAACAACCGCGAAGCGATTTGAACTTTGATGGTTGTGATGTATATATTGAAAACTATCCATCAAGCGGCAGCGCAATACGTTGGAATGGCTCTGGCGCCGACTCTGGATATGCTGTCAATATTACAAATGGAACTACTCTGACATCTACAAATTGTTATTCCGGTTTTGTTGGCACATGTGATATTAAAATTAAAGATAGTACGGTTAACGTTATCAAGCATAGAGGCAACGGTTCCAACGGCTCCCATTTCGATATCCAAGGTTCCAAAGTGAGCTTTATCGAGAACGGTAGCCATGGCATTTCTGCTGGCGCATTGTCTGTATCCGACCATTCGAATGTCGTTTCTGACAATAATGGCATGTATGGAATTTATGACAGCGGACATTTTTATGTTGATGGCACCTCTGCAATAACCGTAGCCAAAAACTCTGCAAAAGGTGATTATGCTGGTTTGAAGCTGACCGCTGGTGTAACTGACGGCAAAGTTGAGGCCGGCGCAGTTATCACGATTACGGACAACTATTGCAGTGGCCTTTCCAATAACGGTGTGTGTGTTTTTGAGGAAGGCGCCAAACTGACCATCATGAATAACAAAAATGACAAAGGCACTTCCAGCCATGGCGGCGGTATCTACAACTCTGGAGTCAGTGCAAAGCTAACGCTTCCTTCGAATGCTGTTATTTATAATAACCATTCTAAAACTGACGGCGATGATATTTTCAATAACACTACAGCTACCATCACCTTCGGCAAGGTCGGCTCCGACTGGGTGCTGGATGACTGCAACCACCTGATTGACGGCTGGTATCTGGATGGAGAAGGCACCCGCTGGCAGGTGTGTAAATTGGAAGAAGGGGAAAAGCCCTATGCGGTAGAGTATCCTTTGGAAAGTGAAACCGTAACAGTCACCGGTTTGACAGCCCTGAAAGCCGCCCACGGCCTTGAGCCTAAAGATAAGGTTAGCTATCCCGGCCTCGATAAGAAGGTCGGCGATGACGACGAGGCAATGAACAACGTGGATGTGGACGCAGCAGCCGGGCAAAAAGTCAACTTCCAGCTGATTTCCAACGTTCCCACTGATCTGCTGAACTATCTGAATCCCGAAGCGGTCACGCCGCCCTTTATTGATGGAGAAAAACCCGGCACGGCAGAAAAGGTAGAGATTGAAGGCAGAGGAGAATATGTCCTGACCTTCCACGATAAGTTGAATGAGAAGCTGACAAATCTCGAAAACTATGTGGTTAAAATTGGCGATACCGAGCTGACTACAGAACAGTATAAAGTGCTGACACCTACAGACGAATGCAGCTTTGAGATTGCTCTTGATTTGGCGAAACTGTATGAAGACGGCGAGATTAAGGATGCTGACATTAAAAACGCAACTCTCATCACTGTGACCTATGATGCAACTTTGAGCGAAGAAGCAAAAGCAGGCAGATATGAAAATACCGCATGGGTAACGGCGCCGAAATGGACCAGCGAAAAAGATATCGTTTATGTGAATACATACGCCATTGATATCTTCAAGTATGACCAGGCTGATAATACTGGCTTGGCAGGCGCAGAGTTTGAACTGAAAAACAGCGAGGGCGTAGTAATTTCTACTGTTACTTCCGGTCAAGACGGCCATGTTGTTATTGATGGACTGGACGCCGGTACCTATACCCTGACGGAAACGAAGGCGCCCGATGGCTATGTGAAAAGCAACACTCCGCTGACGATTGTGATTCCGGATGATGCAGATGAAACCTTTACCGTCAATGTGAACTTTGCCAACTCCCAGATTCCTCATACTGGCGGCACCGGTACTCTGATGTTTACCATCGGTGGTATCGTGATAATCGCAACGGCTGGCGTTCTTCTGCTAGTATCCCGTAAAAAGAAAAAAACCGACGCATAATCATTACAGGCCGTTTTGATTGGTTTTAAACGGCTGGCGGAGGGAGAGATATTCTTCCTCCGCTTTCCCTGTTTGATCTCGGGGCCTTTCCCCGGCACAGTGGTTACAGGGGGAAAGGAGCCCATTGCATGAAGAAAAAACCCAGAATTACTACAATTCTCATTATTTTATTGTTTCTGGTGGGATTGGGCGTTTTGTTTTACCCGACAGCCAGTGATTTATACTATCGCTGGCAGGCCAAACAGGAAATCGAAGCCTATAACGAGGCTGCGGGCCAGATTGCCGAGGCTTCCGGAAAGGATTATTCCGAGCTTTGGGAGGCTGCCGAGGCGTATAACCGGCAGCTTGCGCAAAGGGGCAACGCCATGATGGATGTTTCGGAAGAAGAGGAAGGGGAAATTTTCAACTTGCTCAATCCTCTTGGCACCGGCATGATGGGCAGTATCGAAATTCCGGCCATTCAGGTGAATATTCCGATTTTTCAGGGGACTGGCGAAAAGGCGCTGCAATCGGGCGCGGGGTTTTGGCTGGGGACCAGCCTGCCCACCGGAGGACCCAGTACTCATTGTGTGATTACCGCTCATAACGGATTGGTAAAAGCAAAAATGTTTACGGATTTGGATAAGCTGCAAATTGGAGACCAATTTACCTTGAATATTCTCGATCGGAATTTGACCTATGAGGTTGATCAGATTTTAGTGACTGAACCAGAAGATACCAGTGCTCTGCAAATCGTTAAAGGAAAAGATTATGTGACACTCTACACCTGTACGCCTTATGGAGTAAATACCCATCGCCTCCTGGTGCGCGGGGTACGAGTAGAAGGGGACGGAAGTTCTAATGGAACCGACTGGAATACTTTGATTTTGTCGGGGTGGCTTTGGGGTTTGATCTTGTTTTTATTACTGTTGCTTTTGGTTGGCTTGTTCTATTGGAAGCACAGGAAAAAAGCTGCCGGAAAGGAGAAGACTCATCGTGAACAGACATAAAAATTCTAAAAAGATGCGAAAATCGTTTTGGCTGGGGATGATACTTTTCCTGACAGCAATATTCTGTATTCCGGCAGAAGCAGCGGAAACCTCCTCGCTGACCCTGTATTTCAATCCGGAAGGCGCTGTTTTTCATTTGTATCGCACAGCTGATTTGGAGGCTGACGGAAGCTATACCTTTTCCGGTCAGTTTGCCGATTGTCCGGCGGAGCTTCCCGGCTATGACTGGTTGGAAACTGCTGTGGAAGTAGCAGCTTATGCCGCCGATAAACAGCCGGATGCCCAGCAGGAAATTTCCGGGGGTTCCCTTACTTTTTCAGACTTGTCAGAAGGATTGTATCTGGTAACAGGCAATCCGATCATTTCTCAGGGAATCCGGTATACACCGGTTCCTTTCCTGGTGCGGGTGGAAAATGGGAATGTAATCTCCTATGTAAAATCGGATCAGGAACCGGTAGAGGAACCTGTGATTGATTATCAGGTGAAAAAAGTGTGGAAGGATGACGGAGCGAAGGATCGTCCGGATTCTGTGTCGGTTCAGCTGCTGAAGGACAATGCGGTTGTCCAGACGGTGACGCTCAGCGCTGAAAATCAATGGAGTTATTCTTGGACTGATACAGGAGAGCACACCTGGCAGGTGCGGGAGATTGAAGTACCGGGATATACGACGAATATCACACAAAACGGCAATCAATTCATTATTACCAATACTTTGATTTCCAGCAGTGATCCCTCAGAAGTCCCGGGCACAGGAGAGAACGCTCCGTTATGGCTGGCGATGCTGTTCTGTGGTGTATCGGCATTGGGAATATTGGTTGTAAAGGGAAAAAGATACAATTTTAAAGCATAACAATGAACCCTTCCGGAAAAAGGATCTTTCGGAAGGGTTCATTGCTGTAGATGGGGTGAAAAAATGAAATGTGAATTCAGTGAAACTCAGTATATGTTTGGAGTGATGCGAGAACTTGCCGCACGGCTCAAGCCTTCCGGCGGGTGGATGGCTCCGTTGTTTCCCACACAGAACGACGAGAAAAATTTGGGATATGATTGTGCGTTTCCGGGGAAAGTGCGAACCTTGTATTTGCAGTTCAAAGTGCCGGAGAAAAAGACCCGGAGCAATGCAGCTCACTGGTCAGATTTCTCCACTTCATACTATCAGTTTAAGATTTGGGATGCTTCCCGAACGGATCAGCATAATCTGTTGGTTTCGTTGGCACAAAAGGACCCACGGTATCGTGTCTATTATTGTTCACCTGCATTTATCAGCCAGACAGACTACACGAATTTCTATCTGACCGAGAGAATTGCCAGAAACAGCATTTTTGTCCCCTGCAAAACGCTTCCCAAAATTTCCGGGAATGACCAACATCGCATCTGTTATACCCGAGATCCGGAAAAATACCGAATGTATTCCAATCCGCAAGTCATTCGAGGAATGGAATGGGAAACTTTTCTCAGCGAAGTTCGAAAATCGGAACCGTATCCGTCCTTGGAAACCTGTTTGACTGATATTTCGCAAAAGTTCGAAATTCAGCTTTCGGATTACGATTCTCCGGAGAAAATGTACCGGGAAATTGCTGCCCCATTGCTCGTCAGACACAATCTGCACTTAATTCTCTTTTGAATTCGAATACTACAGATAAAAAACAGCCGCTGCTCCTTTTGGGAACAGCGGCGTTCTGTTGTTTACAGGATTTCCCGAAGCTTGTCGAGAAAAGCTTCTTCGCCCCAGGTGTTGATTTTAAAAAGCATGGCCTGACTTCCGCCGGATGTGATGGCGGATAAATGAATTGTGTCTCCATTCTGAAACAGCGTTACGGCAAGGCTGACCCGGTTGCTTCCAATGGTGCTGTACCGTTCGAACACCCGGACGCTGCACCGTGCAGTGCCGCTGACAAAATCACTGGAATCTTCCAGCGAAGCAGACATGCTTCCATTCAGAATTCCGTTTTCAATGCGGTGAAGAACCTGATCAAAATCTCCATAAATGGTTTGTTCCAGTTTCGCCATAAGTGCACCTCCAATTCTTCGCAGTTCCATAAATCTCCCAAAAACAAAAGGGTTCCTCTGTTTGTATTGTAAGAAATAACTGTTTTTTTGTCAAGGATTGTTTTGGTTTTGAAATCCTGCCATTCGTGGTATAATGGCCACATGAACTGCATGAAATCGAAAAAGCGGTGCGGTGGAAAATGGATGATAAGGAGAAATCACCATGAAAATGATATTTGCTTCCGACTCCTTTAAAGGGTCGCTTTCATCACAACAGATTCTGACCTTGCTGAAACAGGCAGCGGAGCAGGTATTCCCCGGCGTGAAAACCAGCGGTGTCCTGATGGCAGACGGGGGAGAGGGGACAGTGGATGCCCTTGTCAGCCAGCTGGGCGGGACTTATGAAACCATTGTGGTGCATGACCCCTGTTTCCGTCTGGATGAAGCCGGCTATGGAATTTTGCCGGAAGGAAGTGCAGTCATTGAAATGGCGGCGGCTTCCGGGCTGCCCATGGTTCCGGCTGACAAACGCAATCCCATGGAAACCACCTCTTACGGTACTGGCGAGCTGATTGTCCACGCTCTTTCCCAAGGGATTCGGAAAATTGCCATTGCCATCGGCGGCAGCGCCACCAATGACGGCGGTATGGGAATGCTGGCAGCGCTGGGTGTAAGGTTTCTGGATGAATCCGGAAGTCTGCTCCGCGGATGCGGCGGAGATCTGGAAAAAGTGGCGTCCATTGACCTTTCCGGACTGCACCCGGCAGTGAGGGAAACCGAATTTACGGTTATGTGTGACGTTACCAATCCGTTGCTGGGGCCGGAAGGCGCAACCTTCACTTTTTCCGCACAGAAGGGAGCGGATGCAGCCATGCAGCAGCGTCTGGAAGCAGGAATGGCCCATTATGCGGAGCTGGCAGAAAAAGCAACCGGCGTACCGGCCAGAGAGGTTCCCGGAGCGGGAGCGGCCGGCGGTCTGGGATTTGCCCTGATGAGTTTTCTGGGGGCAAATCTCCAGTCCGGTATTGAGACGGTGCTGGATCTGGTACATTTTGACGAGCTGCTGAAAGATGCTGATCTGGTGGTTACCGGAGAGGGCCGGATGGACTGGCAGTCCTCTTATGGGAAAGTTCCTTCCGGCGTGGGAAAACGCTGCCAGAAAGCCGGAGTTCCGGCGGTGGCCATTGTGGGCGGTCTGCTGCCCGGTTACGAGTCTATTTATGACGCGGGAATTCAGACGGTTGTGACCACTGTCAGCGGGATTATGCCGTTGGAACAGGCGATGAAGGACAGCGAAAGTTTGTATCTGGATGCGGCGGTGCGGCTGTTCCGTGCGATTCGATGTGGAAAGCAAATGAATTTGTAAAGAAAAGCCGACAGGCCCTTGACGAAACTTTGTCGAGGGCCTGTTGCTGTTTTGAAAGTCTCCTTGACAAAAAACAGAAAGTGCTTTAAAATACTTAGGAACCGAACTAATTACAGGAGGAAAACCCAATGGAAACGGGAAAGGTTATCAATCGGATTTCCAACCGGTTGCGGCGCAGATCCGCGGCGGTACAGGAAACCATTGGAATCAGCAGCACACAGGGGCTGATTCTGGATTTTATATTGGTAGAAAGCCAAAAGCGGAGTGTTTACCAAAAAGACATCGAAGAAGAGTTTGACTTGCGCCCCTCTACGGCCACAGAAACGTTGAAGCTGATGGAAAAAAAGCAGCTGATTCGGCGAGAGCCGGAAGAAAAGGATGGACGCTATAAGCGGATTGTCTTTACCGAAAAGGCGGAAGGAATCCGGATGCAGCTCAAAGAGGAAATTGAGACCTCGGAAAGCATTCTTCTCTCCGGTATCAGTCGGGAAGAGCAGGAACAGTTTTTGAAAATAGCGAAAAAGATGCTGGAAAATCTGGAAAAAGCGGAAGGAAGGGACAGTAATGGATGAACATGAACTGATGGGACGAATGAAAGTTTCCAAGGCTGTGGCCAAAATGGCCATTCCCAGCGTGATCAGCAGTCTGGTTACCGTGGTCTATAATATGGCAGATACCTTTTTTGTGGGACAGACGGGAGATCCTTTGCAGGTGGCGGCGGTGAGTCTGACCAACCCGATTTTTATTCTGCTGATGGCCTTTGCCAATATGTTTGGAATGGGCGGAAGTGCGGTGCTTTCCATGGCCATGGGAGAGAAAAATCAGCGTCGTGTCCGCAATGTGTCCTCTTTTGTCACCTATGCGTCTCTGGTTGTGGGAATCGCGTTTGCGGCGGTCCTGTTGATCTGGATGGACCCCATTCTGGCACTGTTCGGAGCCGATCAGGAAACACTGGAATTCGCCAGAGGGTATACGGTCTATATTGCCTGGGGTGCACCCTTTATTATCTGGTCGGCAGCCGCCAGCTTCATTGTCCGTGCAGAAGGAGCCAGCCGGGAAGCCATGATTGGCAGCATGATCGGAACCGTGGCCAATATTGTGCTGGACCCTGTGTTTATTACAGGCCTTGGGCAGGGAACCGCAGGTGCCGCCATTGCCACCACTCTGGGGAACCTGCTGGCAAGCGGATACTATCTCTGGTATTTCCTGAAAAAAAGCCGCAGCCTTTCGGTGCGGTGGAAGGATTGTACCTGTCGGGAGGGAATCCTGTATCGCACCTGTGCTGCGGGATTGCCGACGGCTATTTTTTCGGCCCTGATGAGTGTTTCCACTATTGTGCTTAACCAGATTCTGGTGGTGTATGGAAACGCGCCGGTTGCGGCCATTGGAATTGTATTCAAGGCCAATATGTTCATTACTTTTTTGCAGATGGGACTGGCCAACGGCGTTCAGCCTTTGCTGGGCTATAATTTCGGAGCAGGCAACCGGGAACGGTTCCGGGCGGTGGAACGGTACACCAAGAAGTGCTGCTTGATTGTGGGCGTTCTTGCAACGGTTCTCTACTTTGTTTTCCGTGAGCCGATTATCCGGCTGTTTATTGACGATTCCGAAGTCATTTCCTATGGTGTGGAAATGTTGGTGGCCTATATGATATCCGGACCCTTTATCGGGATTCTCTTTGTCAACATGAATGGAATGCAGTCGGTTGGAAGTGCCTTCCCGGCCACTGTGCTGTCGGTTCTTCGTCAGGGTGTGCTGCTGATTCCCCTGCTGTATCTGCTGCAGGCGCTGTTCGGATTGCAGGGTGTGATTTACGGACAGTCTGTTACCGATTTAATTGCAATTGTCCTGTCTATGGGATTGTGGAAGGGAATTTTTCATAAGGCTTTCGCTTCCCGACAGGAAAAGCTGTAAATCAGCGCCGGTCTGCATTCTTTTTGCGACTGAGAATTCCCAGTCCGGCTGCAGCGGCTGCACTTACGATCACAATCACAGTGCACAGAGTGGTCAGAAATCCGGATTCACCGGTTTCCGGAGAAGAATCACCGGGAACAATCCATGCCAGACATCCACCGGGCTGACCGGAAGTGATTACCTGGTTGTCATCCAGTTGGAAGTCCAGTTTCTGAATGGTTTCATCCCCGGCAGCTTCCCACAGTTCCGCATTTTTCCAGGAAGTTCCGGAGAAAGAGAGCAGTGTATGTTCGTCCGGCTGTACGCGGTTTCCATTCTCATCGGACAGAAAAATTTCATAGGCGTCTTCAACGGTCCCTTTTTCAGTAAAAAGCTGGTCCAGCCACTGTCGGGCATCGGTTTCTTCCGGTACGATATGGACCACGCACAGGTACAGTCCCTCCTGTTCTGTCAAATGACTGCCGGAAATCGCAGTGCCTTCCCGGGTTTGAATTTCTGCGGAACCGTTTTCGATGGGGGAAAGATAAAGGTTTTCAGACAGTGTACAGCTGCTGTTTGCCTGCACCTGAATTTCCAGCGGGGTAGGAGTTTGCCGGGCGGAAGCAAAGAGTCCACAACAGGCCGTGAGCAGCACAGCAGTCAGCAGAGCGGTGATTTTTTTCATGGGGTATTCTCCTTTTCCTGTAACTTGGTATTGAGTTCAGCGACACCGGCACTGTGCCAGGTATCCGGCGTATAGCCCATCACTTTGATGGTAATTTCCTGACCGGTGGCGCATTTCTGATTCAGAGGAACAGACGACAGGGACTCTCCCGGACGCAGAACGCCGGATTCTCCCAATATCGTTCCATCGCTGGCGCAGATTCTGAGACGAAGCCAGACGGTGTTATCTTTCTGAGAAGTGAAATAGACCATCAGCCGGTCTTCTTCCAGCACTGGTTGTCCACAGATGGAAAATTCATACCCGTCGGAGACCTGAACAGGAGTGCAGGTAACGTCTTCCGGAAGCTCCAGAGAGCCGGAAACGGCAGAGGACTCAAAAGCAGGTGGTGTAAAAGAAGACTCCCGATGAGATTGGATCAGCAATACGGCAGACATGACAATGAGCGAAAGAACGCAAACAGCTGCGGCACAGATGAGAATGATTTTTTCTTTTTTCATGACAATGCTCCCTGTTATGGGACAGATTCCCCATGTGTTTCGGGGGTCCCAACTCTTTCCAAAAGACAGAAGAAATCCCTTCTGCCCTTTGGAAAGAGGGCGGAGTTTCCTCCGCTCTCGATGGTTATTGAATGGTTACAGTGACGCTGCCAATTTCCGAGAAAGATTCCGTTCCCAGATAGAAGCCCGATAAAGTCAGGGCCGAAACGCCAGTCAGCGCGGGGTCCTGTACCGGCCGATTTTCCGCAGTGGGAAGGGACAGCGCAGGCTGGGAAAAGCTGCCGGAAATCGTATCAATTTGGGATGTGAAATCAAAATCTACGTTGACATCGGCATTGGAATGGTTGGTGACGGTAAAGCCGCTGCCCTCTGTGCTCCAGAATCCGTCCATCTCCAGATCGTACTGATGAGTTTCGGGGTTCCAGGTTTTGTTTCCCGTGTGGGTATAGGTGAATTTCATTTCTTCCCACTGTACATCGACACTGTATACCGTTTCGCTGGGCTGCAGGCACTGATAGTTTGCCTGTACCGGTACGGATACGCTGTTGGGAACGGTATCCAGTGTCTGTGCGGAAACAGCCATGCTGGAAATCAGAAAAGCAGTGGAAACTGCCAATACAGCAAATCGTTTCATGGGACTCACTTTACAGCAGACAGAATCACATTGGCGCTGCCGAAAATATCGTTGTCATGATCCTTGGAAATAGTGCCTTCCAGGGTCAGCACGGAAGATTTTTTGTCGGCCTTTTCATAGGTTGTTCCTTCGCCGCTCTTCAGTGTGTATTCGGAATTGGTGAAGGTACCGGTGATTCCGTCAAAGGGGCGAACCTCTTCTTTGAAGTAAACCGAGACGCCGACCTGTGCGTTGGAGTGATTGGTAACGGTGACGACATTGGCGCCTTCTTCACAGGACCATACGCCGGGAGTAGCGTTGTCATAAGTGTGGGTCTCGGGGTTCCAGGTACCCTCGTTGTCAACGGTGCAGGTGAATTTCATGCTGCCCCAGTTGATGTCCACGCTGTACACGGTTTCTGCGGAGACGTTGGCTACATAAGTGCCCTTTACCGGCGTGCTGTTGACGCTGGGGACTTTATTCTGGTTGACGGAAACAGCAGAAGCGGAAACAGCGGAAGCAGTCAGGATTGCGCCAGCCAGCAGAGCGGCAGTCAGTTTTTTGATCATCATAAATTGATTCCTCCTATAGTTTATGAGAATCCGGCGTTATTCGTTGCCGGAAAGGGTAACGGTTACGGTGCCGATGGTGGCGCCGTTTTCAAAGTGCTCGGGAATGCCCTGTAAATACAGATCGCAGTCTGTCCGATCGGCACCGCCCTGAGAAGAGCCTTCAATGGCAGGACGGAGATCGAAAGAGTTGCTCAGACCGGTATTGTTGTTTTCGTAAGAAGCAGAGACGGTTTCAAAACCTGCCGCAGGTGTGAAATCAAACGCTACGCCTACGCCGGCATTGGAGTGATTGACCACCGTAAAGGTCTTGGGAGAGCTGCTCCATTCGCCCTGAGTGTTGTCCACATAGGTATGGCTGTCGGGCTGCCAATCTATGGTACCGGTCTTGGTATAGGTGAATTCCAGTGATTTCCACTCAAGATCCACACTGTAGACAGTGGGGCAGGTGGAGAGGTCCACATAGTTGCCGGTAATTTCTGCGGAAGCAGAACCGGGCACAGTAGAAACTGTTTCA
>CAJMOI010000011.1 GCA_905215105.1 uncultured bacterium | reverse complement strand
GGCGGCGGGGCTGGCCTGCGGCCATCTGGTGCTGACCGTGGCGGTGCTGGCCATTCTCATCACCGCACCCCTGGGCGCTTTTGGAATTGACTTACTGTATCGCCGGTGTTTACAGCCGGAACCGGCACAAATAATAGAAAAAAACACGCCATGATACAACTTTGATGCAATTTTGATGCAATTCTGATTCATTTCCATGGTATCCTGAGGAAAAGGAAACAAAAAAGGACGCCTCGGGCGTCCTGTGTATCACCTGTTCCGAAGGAGGATGATGAAATGAAAAAGAAGCGAAATTGGCTGATCTTGTTGGCGCTGACATTGCTGCTGGGGAGAATGGCGTTCCTGTTCCAGCCCCTCCTTCCCGACGACCCGGTTTCGGGAAAAGCGGTCAGTCAAACCGTGTCGGAAGCGGCTCCCACCTTTACGCCGGACCCTCGGATTGCAGAAGCCCGCTCCCTGTGGAACGCCATTGAAGACCGGATCCAAACCAGCAAAACCGGGGAAATCACGCTGGATGTGGACTATCTTTCTCAGGAAGGCACGCTGCCCACCGGCTGCGAAACCGTCAGCGCCGCCATGGTGCTGAACTACTGGCAGCAGGAAATTCTCCCCACCGATCTGGCGGAGCAGCTCCCCTCTGAAAACATCCGCTGGGACGAATCGGGCAAATGCTACGGCCCGGACCCCAACGAAGTGTTTGTAGGCTCCCCCTTTACCACCTGGGGATATGGCTGCTTTGCGCCGGTCATCGAGGAGCTCATCCATGAGACCGCTCCTCTGCTGGAAGCGGAAACCCTCTATGACCGGACGCTGGAACAGCTCTATACCGACTATGTATGCCGGGGCGTTCCCGTGCTGATCTGGTGTACCATCTGCCAGCTGGAAACCAGCCCGGGAACCGTCTGGGAGCTTCCCAGCGGCGAAACCTTTACCTGGCCCAACAACGAGCACTGCATGGTGCTGGTGGGTGAGCAAAACGGACGCTGGGTCTGCATGGACCCCTATAACGGCAACGGCCGGATTACCGTGGACAAAGACCTGCTGGCCGACCGGTATGCTTCCATGGGCAGTCAGGCGGTGGTGACCATTCCCGGCGGTTTTTTCCCGTGAACAAGCCGGAACTTGTGGTCAGTCGTCGTTAATGCGGATGCTTACCCCGTTGACTTCTACGCCCTCATCCGCCCGGATTAAAATATACCGGGTGCCGTCAATGATGCGGGTTTCAATCAAATCCCGGCGCTCCGGGTTCACCCGGATGGAGACATCAGGGGTTTCCAGCCGGAATTGGCGCAAATCCACCAGATTTCCCGGGCAAAGGTCCGCCTCTTCCCCGAATTCCTCGGTGAGCTTTTCCCGGACTGCCTGGGCTTTGGGCTGGGAAACACCGCTATTCTCCAGCAGTGCCTCCACGCCCTGGGCGGTAATGGTCAGGGGCTCCTCCTCTTTTGCGTCCTTGTGCTCCTGCACCATTTCGCAAAGGCGGCTGTGGACGGTCTGCATCACGTCATAGCTGCATTCCTCCCCCAACGTTTCGCACAAAGCCGCCTGGAACGTCTCCTTCTGTTCCTCGGCGGGCATGGGGGCGGGGCTTTTGAAAAGAACGTCAATCAGCTCCTGCTGCAAATCGGAAACACTGCGGGAATAGTACAGCGCGCCGTAAATGTTGGTGCTCCGGTCGTCAAAGGCAGGGAACAGAAAACCGGCGGCAGGCGGCGACACAATCCAGTCGCTGGGGCTGTTGCGGAACTCGTTTTCGGCGGCGTAATAGCTCAGAGCCGGGCGAGTGGCTTTGACGGGGCAGATACTGCACAGAAAATACCGGAACAGTTCGCCGGAATCCTCTTCCCGAGCGCCGTCCTTGTGCTTGTGGAACACATCATAAGCGTCACAGACCATGAGAATCAGATAACCGCCCTCGATCCGGACTGCGGAAGCGATTTTTTCAAACAGGGTCTGGACGGCGGGCTCGTCCTTCAGGGAAGAATCCCGCAGGGTCATCAGCAGCCGGTGTTCGTCGCTGTCCACCACCTGACGGGTTTCAAAGGAGAGATTCAGCAGGTTTTTCCCCAGCGGGCCGGAAAGGGTTTTCCGCAGGATGGAGAGGAACTTTTCCTCTTCCTCCGGGTCCATAGTGGCCAGCGGCTGGTCAAACCGGGCGGCGATTTCGTGGCTTTCGTTGACAAAACAGCCCACAATATGGGTGATGCTGCTCTTTTCCGGGCGAATTCTGCGGCGCAGCTCGCCGATTTCCTTATCATTCATAATAATGAAACCTCCTGTAAAAATATCAAAATTCAGCGATAATCAATATTGGATTCTTGCCGGTACAGGCGCACCCGTGTGCGCCTGTATTTTTTTCCTCCGGCGTCTTCCCCATTATACCACGAACCCCACCGGGAACAAACAAAATTCCGGCGAATCCCCATAGCGAAACAGCCCGGAACCGAAAACCGGCTCCGGGTGCTTCTCACTGGTACAGCTGGGCCCACTTGCGGCGCATTTCCTCTTCCCACCGGGACTGCTCCTGCTGGTCCTGGGCTTTTTCATAGGAATAATCCCGGTTCTCCTGCCACTCCTTGAGACGGTCCAGATAGGCCTCGTATTCCTGTTCCTGCTGCTGGCGGTACTTGTCTTTGTAGTACTCCAGCTGTTTCTGATAATCGGACACCTGATCCCGGTACTGGTCATAGGCGGCCTGATCCATCTCCATCAGCGTTCCCATCTGGTCCATCAGCTGCTGTCCCTGCCCCTGATACCGGTCATAGGCCGCCTGATACAGCTGGGGCACCTGCTGGTTCAGCTGGGTCAGATACTGCTGATAGGCCTGACTTCCCGCGGTGACGGCATAGCTGTTCCCATACCCGCCGGAAAGGGCCGCCGCCTGCCCCTGTACATCCCGCATAGCCAGATTGCCCGCCTGCATATACTGGGTGCGGTACTGCCGGTACACCGGGTCCGCGTTCAGGTCATAGGAAAATTCCGGGCGGTTGAGGATTTCCTCCACCAGCTGGGAAATCCGGTCGCTGTACTGGGAATTGTACTCGCCGGGGCGCTGGGCTTCCAGCTGGGCCAGCTGCTTTTCCAGCGCCGAAAGCCCCGACGATGCTTTGTACACCGGTTTCCCCGTTTCATAGGAAGGGGGCTTGCTGGTCTTCCCCGAGGAGGAGGAAGAAGAACCCGAAGAAGAGGAAGAAGACGAGCTTCCCGTGGGAATCACCAGTGTGTCTCCGGTATAAATCCAGTGGGGGTCTTTAATCTGCTTGTTGGCCTTGACAATGGCGTCAATACTCACGCCGTACTTCCGGGAAAGATCCCACAGAGTATCTCCCCATTTGACTTTGTGCATAATGGACATTAGCATCCCTCCGTTTCGTTTGTCTGACCGGACAGCCCATGGACGGCCTGTTCCATCTGGGAAAGCCGGGTTTCCAGCTCCTGCACCGTCCGGACAAGGGGGGCAATCAGTTCCGAATAATTCAGCCCCCAGCAAAGGCTCTCATCCGGCACGTCCCCGCGAAAATAGCGCTCACTGCCGTCCGGCTCCACCACCACCGCCTGATACAGGGACAAATCCCCCATGTCGTGTTCCGCTGCGGCCTGTGCCACCTGCTGTGCGCCGAAGCCCATGTGAACCCGGCCGCCGTCGCCGTCTTTCAGGGTATAGGCGATGGGCTGCAACGCCATGATAAACCCTTTTGCCCCGGAAATCTCCCGGATGTTTTCCTTGTCCTTCAAGTCACTCTGGGTGATGGTGTTGGTGAAAAAGCCCGTGTTCCACCGCATGGAAGTCGTGCCCAGATAAGCTCCGCCGTTTTCCATGGGCCGGAGGATATACCGGTTGGAACCGCCGTTTTCTCCCATCCACTCCAGGTCGCTGGGTTCGCCGGTGCCGTTGCGGATGCTGAAAGACAGCTTTTGGGCATAGGGCTGATAGATGTGGGCCGTGGGGGTTTCATCCTCGTTGTAATACATCCACAGATGATTGCTGAACCTGACCCCCTGTTCTCCCGCAGCCGGAACACCCACTGACAGAGAACCGTCCACCTGCACATTCTTCCGGAAATGGCCCTCCCAGTTACAGTCCAGGGTGTCGTCATACTCCGCCGCTTTGCCGAAAGCAATGCCGGTACCCCCGGCCTTAAAGTCCATAATGAACCGGATGGAATTCACCACGATGTCCTGTGTGAAGCTGGAAAAGGTGTCGCTGACCTGCACCTGTACCGTAAAGGTGGCGTCGCCGGTGGCGGCAAAAACAGCCGGTTCCCCGGAAACCAGCGGCGAAAAGCCCGACCAGTCCCCACCCTCGGCTTTGTACCGGTATTCACCTGTCACCGGGTTTTTCCCGTCCAATACAGAGCCGGAAAATATCGCGGTTAAGGAAATATAGTTGCCGTCGTCCTGTTCTATTCCGGCACTGTCACACCGGAATCCGGCCACACTGGACAGCACCGGCGGCGCATAATCGGTAACGGTGATGCTGGCAGTTTTGGTGGCCGTTCTTCCGCGGCTGTCGGTGATTTTTGCGGTAAAGGTGACGGTTCCGGCAGTGTTGAGGTAGCCGGTAGTCAGGCTGGCAGCTGTCCCTGAATACCCGCCGCCGGAAATGGAATAGCTCATAATGGTACTGCCATACACACCCGCCGCGCCGGTGATTTTGGCAGTGACCCTGCTCTTTGTCCGGACGTAAATTCCCCAGTCGGTGGGAACATCACTGGCTGCCGGAGTAAACTCAATCTTGGAAAACGTAGGCACTACAGAAGCCGGTACATTCAGCGTGAAGTTTTTGCTGGTGCTTCCGATTTTCGTGCTGCCGTTGTAGGTGTCCACCCGGATGGCAGCGGTGCCCTTTGTGGAGTTGGGGATATACTTACAGTCGTTCATGGACGGGGTAAAGGTCAGGCTGGTACCCACGCTGCTGCCCAACAGGTAATCTTTTGTTTCCCCGAAGGAGTAATAGACCTTGTGGGTAAAGTTGCTGACCTCCCGGCTGATGTTGACTGTCACCGGGCTGCCGATGGTACTGCCGGAAATGCTGCTGATGCTGGATGCCCGGGGGATGGTTTTCAGGGTCACATTTCCGGAAACCGTCAGGTCGTCCAGTTTGGATGTCAGCCCCAGGGAATCGAAAAAGCCCTTCAAACTGATAGTTTTGGTGCCGTCGGCGTTGTGGTTGACGGTTTTGCTCACGGTGGGGCCGATCTTCACCCAGCTGGTGCCGACGTTGAAGCTGCCATCATAGGTCATGACCTTGGAGCCGTCCAGCTGGATATAGGCGTCACATTTGGTGTTCCAGGACGGCCCATAGCTGTCACGGTGGACATACAGGGTCATGGTGATGGTGCTCTGGTTCTTGCTCACGTTCTGGGTGTAGGAATATACAATTTTGATCGCAGAGCCGTTGCTGTAATTTTTGACAAGTTCGGCCATAAAACGCTCCTTTCCTCATGGTTATTCTAAAGCATCATTGGGGCAGCAGGGACGCCAGCCCCTGAGACGGAAGGTCTTCCTGCTCATAATAGTGCAGCAGCCCTCCGGCCAGCGGGCACTTCCCATAGGAAAATTGCAGGCAGTATTCCCGCTGCCAGCGCAGCTTGTCCCGCTCCCCGCAGAACTTCATGGACGTGTGCTGACACGGTCCCACCCCTTCACAGATAATGCTGCTGGGGGTTTCCCGCTGGTAAAAGGGACACACAGACGCACCTCCGGTGTAATTGGGCATGAAAATTCCTCCTTTGCTTTGATAAAATGGAATGATTTTTTGGGTGTATATAATGCCGCCCCTACAGGTTCCCGAACGCCAGCCCCTGAAAAAACCCCGTTTCCCGCTCGTATTCCGACAGGTCAAAGGAAACCTCCGGGGCAGTGGGCGGACGCTGCCTCGGGGCATAGTTGCCCTCCCGGACCTTCTGCCAGTTTTCCGGCTGGAGAAGCCAGTCCAGCGAGCACCCGGCCCACTTTCCGCTTCGGCCGGACAGAAAGTCACTTTCCTCCGCCATGCGGCATACCCGGGCAAACTCCTCCGGCGAAACCGCCAGCCGGGAAAGCCGCTGTTTCCGGGTTCTTGTCCACTCCTCCACGGCTCCCGGAACCGGCAGACTGGGGCAGTTCTCCACAAAGGCCTGCCGGTACCGGTTCAGCCGTTCCGGTGAAAACACACCCTCTTTCCGACGAGGCGCGGCACAGGCCGGAGCCTCCGGCTCCGCCTTTTCCACGGGTTCTGTTCCAGTGTCTGTGTCCGTATCCGTTCCCGTATCTGTATCCGTATCGGTTTCTGTTTCTGTTTCCGTACCTGTATCTGTATCGGCATCGTTTGGATACGTTCGCATACGTTCGCATTCCTCGGACTTTTGGGCTCTCTTTGTCTCCCAACGGTTCCGGGCAATCTCCCGGTTCTGTTCACAGCGCTTTCGGTATTTTTCCATGTCCCGGTCCACCTGGGCCCGGATAAAGGAAAATGCCATTTCCTCCACCGGATTCAGGCCCTGGGCCGGTTCTCCGCTCTGGGAATAGTGCAGCAACGCCAGCACCACCCGCCCGCATCCGGCCTCTCCCAGCTGTTCCAGCATGGGGCACATATCCAGATACAGCAGCATACTCTTTTTCTTTTCAGCCAAGGCGTCCGCCTCCTTTCTCTCTGGTTTCAAAAAACTCCCGTTCGCTCTGCCGCAAAAATTCCGCCGTCATGGGGTCGTTTTCCCTCTCCGCTTTTTCACAGTACGCGTCATAACAGGCCAGCAGCCGCTGCTTCCCGTTCCCGCAATTCAGGAATGTCTCGAAGAAAAATCCCACCGGGTCCCGTTCGATTGCGGCCCGATACCGGGTCCGCTCTTCACAGCGGGGACAGCTTTCCGCTTCCCGCCAGCTGCCGCACACCGGGCACCGGCTGCCGGTTGTTTCCGGCAACGGGGGACAAACTGCGTCCCGGGAAAGCTGGGCCTCGATCATCTGCTGGCGGCGAAGAATTTCCGTTGACGGCATCATCATAAACTCCTTTCGGGTGGTGGATGGAATATTAGGCGGCGGGCGCACACATAGGTGCGCCCCTACGGAAAACCGGGGCTGACCTTGGGCAACGGGCGCATGATATGCGCCCCTACAGACCAACCGGATTTTTCATCCTGTACGAAACACCGTTCGAACATTTATTTGCTTTTTCCCCTTGACACCGGCTCTTTTGCCGGGTACTATAGAACTATAGGAGAATTTATTCTGTATTCCGTACTCTTTAATTCCAGAATAGTACATATGTTCGTACTTGTCAAGAACAAATGTGCGTTTTTCAGAACATTCAGCAATGCATACAGGAAAGGAGCTTCCATTATGGCGGATTTGTACGAAAACATTGCGAAGCTGTGCCGGAACCGTGGAATCACCGGGGGCAGGCTCTGCACAGAGCTGGGATTTTCCCGCAGCACCCTGTCGGACCTGAAAGCCGGACGGATCAACTCCCTGTCCTCCCAGAAGCTGCAAAAAATCGCCGACTACTTTTCCGTTTCCGTGGACACGCTGCTCACCGGAGAAGAACCGGTGCTGACGCCTCGGGACGAACGGGATATTTCCAGAAAATTACAGCAGACCCTGTGCCAGCTGGAAAGCGGGCAGGAGGGGCTGATGTTCGACGGGGAGCCCATGGACGACGAAACCCGGGAACTTCTTTACATAAGCCTGAAAAACAGTCTGGAACTGAGCAAACGCATGGCAAAGCAGAAATACACCCCGAAAAAGTACCGGGGCGGCGGCCAATGAACCGTTTTCCGGCTGAAAACCTGCTTTGGGAGGGATTTGATGGATATAAAACAGAGGGTTCTGCGCCTGTGCCGAAAGCATGGAACCCGTGACCCCTTTGAGCTGGCAGAACGGCTTCATATTCTGGTGCGGCTGGAACCGCTGGGCAGCATCAACGGCTATTACAACCAGTGCTACCGGCAGAAATTCATCCACATCAACGAGGACCTGCCCCGCCGCCGTCAGGAATTCACCTGTGCCCACGAGCTGGGACATGCAGTGCTGCATCCCAACGCCAACACGCCGTTTTTGCGGGAAAACACCCTGTTCCGGGTTTCCAAACTGGAAACCGAGGCCAACCGGTTCGCCGTGGAGCTGCTGTGCCCCGACGAGCTGCTGCGGGAATATCCGGAATACGGCCGCTCCCAGCTTTCCCAGCTGCTGGGGCTGCGGGAAGAGCTGCTGGACTACAAGGACTTTTCCTGAAACAGGGAAAACACTGGGATTTTCCCGGGAAATCTGCTATAATGGGGATACCACTGACTAGGGCTATCTGAAAAGTCGAAATAATAGTCTTTTCCGTCAATTTCTTCGTTTTCAGAAACGCCCTAATAACCTGAAAAAGTGAGGGATTCTTTCATGCTGACACCTGCGAAAAAAGAATTTATCGAGTTTATGATGAGCGCCGACGTGCTCCGCTTCGGCCAGTTTGTGACCAAGAGCGGCCGTCACACCCCCTATTTTGTCAACACCGGCAACTACCGCACCGGCGGCCAGATCGCCAAACTGGGCGACTTTTATGCTGCACTGGTCAAGGAAGCCTGCGGCGATGACTTCGACGCCATGTTCGGCCCGGCCTATAAGGGCATTCCTCTGGTAACGGCAGCAGCCGGCGCCCTGGCCCGTGATTTCGGCATTGACAAGCCCTATTTCTTCAACCGCAAGGAAGCCAAGGACCACGGCGAGGGCGGCAGCATCGTGGGCTATAAGCCCAAGGACGGCGATCGGGTCATCATCATTGAGGACGTAATCACCGCCGGCACCGCTGTTCGGGAGACCATGCCGGTGCTGAAGGGCTGCGGCGACGTGAAGGTGAACGATATGTTCATTTCCGTGAACCGCTGCGAAGTGGGCCAGACTCCGGGCAAAACCGCCATTATGGAAGTGCAGGAGGAATTCGGCATCAAGGTGCACGCACTGGTCACGGTGCAGGACATCTATGAGTACCTGAAAGAGCAGGGAACCTACGGCGACGTTCTGCCGGCGATGGAGAAATACATGGCTGATTACTGCGTGCTGTAACAGGTACACCTTTACCGCAAATCAAACCACAACAAAAAACCGGAACCGCGTCCCTTTTGGGGAAACGGTTCCGGTTTTCTATTTTCTTTTTGTTTTCACTTTTTGTGTGGCAATGGGACAACTCAGCCCCAGGCCAGCTGCTGCAACAGCTGAGACGCAATGGGGGCGGCGCTGGTTCGGCCGAAGCCGCCTTCCTCCACCACCACGGCAAAGGCATAGGGCGTGTCCGGATTGGCACAGTAGCCCGCCACCCATCCGGTATCCTCTTTGCCTTCTCCCACTTCAGCGGTGCCGGTCTTGGCGCAAACCTGAAGCTCTGACGGGAAGGTTCCGGAAGCATAGTACTCCTCCACATTGGCCCGGAGCATGGTCTGCAAGGCCTGTGCCGCCTCCGCCGTCATCATTTCGTCTCCGGTGCGGGTTTTGGCTGTATAGGAAGTGGGTCCAACGCCGGTAATGGAGCGCACCAGATAGGGCTCCACCGGTGCGCCGTCGTTGGCAATGGCACCCATAATCTTCATCATGTGATAGGGAGTCACCAGCGTGGTGTACTGGCCGATTCCCGACCATGCCAGGGCGTTGTCGTCGGCTTCGGAAACGTCATAGGTGCTGGCCGCCACCACGATTTCATCCAGACTCTGGGGCTGGTTAAAGCCCATTTCCCCGGCGGTGCGGGTCATGGCGTCCTTTCCCAAATCCACCGCCAGCTCCGCAAAATACACATTGCAGGAATTGCCCAGCGCTTCTCCCAGTGTCTGTTCACCATGATGGCCCATACAGGTGATTTCCTCGCCGTTGATGACCACCGACCCGTCACAGGAATAGGTGCGGCTGTCCCAGTCCGAGAGATTTTCCACCGCACAGGCCGCCGTAATCACCTTGAAGGTGGAACCGGGGGTAAAGGAAGAGGATAGGGTCCGATCCAGATAAGCGCCTTTATAAGCGTCGTTGGTCTCGATGTCCTCGGGAATATTTTCCGGGTCAAAAGTGGGGGTACTGGCTTTGCACACCACTTCGCCGGTCTGATAGTTGTAAATAATCACCGCGCCCTTCCGGGAGCCCAGCAGCTCCGTGGCGGTTTCACACAGGCCGCTGTCAATGGTCAGCTCAATGGAGCCTTTGGTGGTGCCGCCGCTCATGCCCGCAACTCCCAGAACCGGGTTGTAGCCCGCCAGCTGGGGACGGTATACCAGCTGAACGCCGGTGGAAATATAGCCGTTTTTGTCCCCGACGGTGTGGACCGTGGCTGAACGGATTCCGGCGTCGTCAATATAGCTTTGGGCGCCGTCCTCACTGCCCACCAGCACCACGCCATTGGCATCCAGAATCTCTCCCGACCAGGTCAGCTGCCCGTTCTGCACCAGATGCTGGTTATAGGGCTGGGCCACCCACTGGCCGCCCTGAGTAAAGAACTCATAGAGGAAAAAGACCATACAGGCCACAAAACCGCCGGTCAGCAGATAGAGAATAAAGGAACGGAATCCCGTGGTTTTCATGTTGCGTCCTCCTTTGGGAAAAACAGGTCACGACCTGTGCCTTCGGACCGCATAGGTCCTCTCGTCGGAAGCCTTGATAAAGGCCATCATGCCCCACACGGAAATCATGCTGGAGCCGCCTGCGCTGATAAAGGGCAGCGTCACACCGGTGAGGGGAATCACGTCCAAGGGTCCGAAAATGTTGAGCAAGGACTGCACCAGCAGAATGCCCGCCGCTGCACAGGCGGAAATGGAGTAGAAGGTGGAGCGGCTGCGGGTCACGTCGCTGCGGGCATAGAAAATCCACAGCACCACAGACAGGGCCGCCACCAGCGCCAGCAGCAGTCCCAGCTCTTCGGTCATCATGCCGAACACCAGATCGCTGTTGCCTGCGGCCACGTTGTGCAGATAGCCTTTTCCCAGACCGGTGCCGAAAAAGCCGCCGCTGGCAGCATAGGTCAGGGTGCGGCTCTGCTGATACCCGTAGCTGTCATTGATGTGTTCCCACACATGGCGCCAGCCCAGAAAACGGGCGGCTGCATAGGGCTTTGCTTTCAGGAACATGAACAGGCCGATTACCACTGCGGAACAGGCCAGAGCAATGGTCCGGATACTGCCGGAGCGCATAAACGCGATAATCAGGAAGGTGACAAAGAACAGGGCCGCAGAACCCAGATCCCGCATCAGCACCAGACACCCACCGCACAGCGCCGCCAGCACGATGAATTCCGTCAGGTTCCGGCGGGTCTGCAGCTTGTCCAGCGTAGCGGCTCCGGCAAAGATAAACACAATTTTCGCCAGCTCCGAGGGCTGGATGCTGATGGGGCCAATGAAAATCCAGTTTTTGGAACCGTTGAGGCTGGTGCCCACAATCAGCGTGGCTGCCAGCAATCCCACCGCGCACAGCGCCAGCGGGAACCGCCATTTACTCACCCGGTCCAGGTCTCCCATGAACCAGATGAGGATACAGAACACCAGAATGCCGCCGAACAGGGCAACCAATTGGGTGATGGCCACGTTTATATTGTCTCCGGCCAGCAGGAATATGCCGATTCCGCTGAACAGCAGGGCCACCGTCTCCACTTCAAAGCTCACCCGGCCCAGCCCGTGGATGGAAAACAGGTAGAAAAAGATCTCCATGAGATACACCACCCCCAACAGCATCAGGGGCAGCACAGAAAAGCTCTTTCCCTCTTCAATGGGGGCAAAGCAGCACTGAATGGCCATCATCAGGTGAATCACCATAGTGACAAAAAACGCGGCAAAGGGTCCGGGGGCACGTTTGCCCTCGCCGGAAAAGAACCGGCGTTTTTTCACGTCGGAATTCTCCGCCGTGCGGAAAATCAGCTGCGTTTGTCCCATGGAAACGGTGTCCCCGGGGGAAATGGGGGCACGCTGGGACGGGGCAATTTTTTTGCCGTTGACCCGGGTTCCGGATTTGGAGCCGGTATCGATGACAAACCAGCCCTGTTCCCGGCGCATCAGCACCGCGTGGTCCCGGGAAATGGCCGGGTCCGGCAGGGAAATGTCACAGCTTTTGCTGCGTCCGATGGAGTTTTCCCAATACAGCACCGGAATCCGGGTATGGGTGACGGATTCTTCCAGCGTCATCACCGGCGCTTCCGGCCGGCGGCCACGTTTGACGGAACGGTAGCACCGAAGCACCACAAACAGGGCCAGCAGCGGCACAATCACCCGGAGAACCAGCAGAAACAGGTTCAGGGCATCCGGCGCCAGCGTATCAAAATAAGCGGAAAGATCCGGCATCATGGAATCATCTCCTTTTCAAAAAAGCGTCTGCGGGAGACTCCCGCCGAAAGGGGTTGTCATTATTATACCATGTTCCCGCCCGGAAAAGTAAAAAAATTGCAAAGCTTACAAAATTGTAGGAATTGGGAAGATTTGGCAATCAAATACAGCGTCATAGAAAAGCCGCAGGCCCCGGGGTTCCGGTTCCTGCGGCAATCATAGAGTACTTTTTCAGTTTTCTCAGTTGGAGGAAGACTCGTCCTCACCGGTAACGCTCTTGTTTTCCAGAGCCACTGCGGTGTTGTCGATGGCTTCCTGCACTATCTGACGGGTAACAACGCCCACGATCTGGCCGTCTACCTCTGCAATGCAGCGGCGGCTGCCGTCCGCATAATAACGGACAACTACCGGATCTCCGCCCTCATAGAATTCATAGGTGACTTCCAGCATGGGATCACCGGAAACTTCCGTCTTTGCTTCCTCATCCAGCAGCTGGATGCCGATAATGGTCTGATAATAGTCGGTAAACATGCCCTGATAGGTCAGCTCCTGACCGTCAGTGCCGGTCACGCTGTACTCATAGATCGTCTGGTCCTCGGTGCTGCTCTCCTCGTTGACGGTGCGCTCCAGATCAAACACTTCCGTGCTGCTGGGGGTTTTCACCGTCATCTTGGTCACCTCAGCGATGTTCTGCAGCCAGACAAAGGAGTCGCGCAGGTCAAACAGGGTCACATTGGCCCAGCCTGCAATGGAGCTGTCCGCAGACTTATACACCACATCCACGCCGTCCAGCATGAAATAACGGTCGGTACCGTCCAGAGTACCGGACATCAGGGTATAAGATTTACCGTTGACGGTAAATTTCAGCTTTACGGTGGGGTCTTTCAGACCGAATTTTTCCAGTTCTTCGTCAGTGGGATTCACCGCCGCCACAGAGTCAGCAGTCAGGGATTCCACGCCGCTCATCACATCGCTGATAGCGTCGGTAGCCACGTTGACCACATAGGGAGTGGTCATGCGGTAAGAAGCCGTCAGTCCCTCATAGGGAGTGATGGTCACTTCTTCGGGGAAGTTCTTTCCGGTAAAGACAAACCGGGTGAAGTCGTTGGAAGCAGCCGTGCCGGAAGAGGAATCGGAACTTTCCGTATTCTCAGGCGGGGTAATGGACAGCACGGTGGTATTGACAAAGTCCAGGCTGGTTTTATCCACATAGGTTCCCACACCGGCGGCATATACCTTGTCTTTATACAGCACATAGGTACCGGTTACCGGGCTTTCGCTGCCCACGGAATAGGTTTCCTCGGTGCCGTCGGTAAAGGTGGTGGTCACCACAGCCACAGGCTCTTCCAGACCAAAATCTGCCAGTTCCAGATCCTCGGCATTGCCGATTTCACTGGAAGCGGACAGGGTATAGCCATAGCTGGCCGCACTGCCCACGTTGCTGGTATTCTGCAATTCCTCGTCGATGCCGTCAACATAGAAAGTGGTGGTAGTAGTGGGTTCCTTCTCCTCACCGCTTTCCTCCGAGCTGGAGCTGGCGCTGACGGTTTCGGTTCTGGCGAGAATGGTGTACTCGCCGGAAGCATTTTTCACATGGACAGACTCCACATCAGCCTTTTCCCGGGAAATCAGGGGGATACTTACGGTGGAAGAGGTGGCAGTGGTAGAGGAAGTGTCCTCTCCCTCCGTCTCCGGCTGGGTCAGGAGCAGCGCAGTCACTGCTCCTGCCAGCACCACCGCTGCGGCCAGAGTCGCCACAAGATAGCGGGTGTTTTTTTTCATGAATTACAGGTGCCTCCTCTTGAAGTAGATCACCAGACCGGCCAGCAGAATCACCACGGGAATGGTGATGGTGAACAGGCCCAGGCCCAGGAAGTTCACCACAGAGGTGGTGGCGGTCATATCATAGGTCGTGGCCTCCGTCTTGGGAGAATACACGGTGTTATCGGTGTTGGTGGTATTGGTTGCATACTTGATGACATTGGAGAAGTAGCTGCCGTTGCTGAAGGTGTTGGTATTCAGATAGGTAGAGGTAATCATGGCGGAGCTGCCCAGCACAATCACATTGGCATAGTTGCCGCTGCCGGTGGTGTCTAGGGCCTTGCGGGCCACAATACCGGTGTAATAGGCCTTCTTGTCGGCGTTCTCCGCGTCAGCCTGTACGTCTTCCGTGGTTTTATCGCTCAAATCCTCCGTCTTCTGGAGATATGCACTCTCGGAAGTCGTCAGAATGGGATAAGTAACGATGCTGTTGTTGGCTTCAAACAGCTGCTCCACCGGTACGGAAGAGGGGGTCAGCAGCAGGGAATAATCGCCCTCGATCACATCTACGCCGGCTTCCTCGTCTACCACCTTGTCGGAAATGTAGTAGAGGGGGGAGTTGAACAGATAACGGCTGGAGTCGCTCTCCATCACCACGGAGGTGGGATCATAGCCAATGCCCCATTCTGCCAGGAAGGCGTTCAGCTTGGGCAGGTCGGCCTGTCCGGGGTTGGAGGTGAACAGCAGGGTGCGGGACTTGGTGCTCTCCTCGTTGGCCAGGAAAGCGTCCAGCTTGCTCAGCTCTTCATCGGTATAGTCGGTGTTGGGGGTGGGCAGGAACAGCAGCTGGGTATTCTCCGGGATCTCCTCGGTGAGAATGTTGAACTGCTTTACCTCAAAGGTGTTGTCCTCAAAGAAAGCAGTCAGGCTTTCCAGCTGGCTGGTGAGAAGTTCGTCATGGCCGGTCGCAATGGAAACCACGGGAACTTCTTCCAGGTTCACCTGCTTGATGGCGGAAGCCAGTGCAGCGTCTACATTGTTATAAACGGAGGAACTGCCGGTCTGCTGGTTGGTTTCAGCGGGGAACATATCGCTGATGCCCAGCACACGGGAGCGCTTTTCAGACTCCACTACCACACAGCCATTGCTGATGCTCTCGTTGGCATACTGGTTGACGAAGGTGGGGTTCTTTTCCAGATCAATCTGCTCCACCTTGATTTTGGAGTTGGCCTCTGCCAGCTTATCGGAAAGGGAAAGCAGGGTGGAATAGGGATAGCCATAGCCTGCTGCATAGTCCACCCAGCTGTCGGTGAGCACCAGATACAGGGTGGTGTCATAGTTGACCTCGTTTTTCGCCACATCCAGGGCTTCCTCGGAAAGGGTGTTCACCTGGTTGGCGGTCAGGTCCAGGTTCATGGAGGGGAACCGCTCGGACAGCAGGGACACCACCACGTTCACCAGAATGACCACGACGACAAACACAGCAGTGAAAGCGGTGGCCATACCGCCGCGCTTGAACTTGCGGCTGCTGGTGAATTTTTTCAGGGCACTTTCCTTCTTCGGCTTTTTGCCCTCTTTCTTCTCTTTTTTCCCGGTCTTTTCCCCGTCGGTCTTGGGTTCTTCCTTGGTCTCCGGTTCCGTCTGAGAAGCAGCTTCGGCGGCGGCCTCCTGCTCCTTCACTTCCTCCAGAAGCTCCTCCTGAGGGGTTTTGTTCTCGCTGTTCATTTTCTGCTCCTCCTTAGCTCCATCTCTTGCTTTCCAGACGGCGTGCTGTGAGGAACACAAAGATCGCCACAACGCTCAGGAAGAACACCGCGCTGGAAATGTTGAAAATGCCCTGGGTGAAATAAGCATACCGGGTATCAAAGGACAGCCACTCCACCACAGTAGCCACAAACGTACCGCTGGCCAGGCTGGCAAGCTGACCCATCAGCAGAATGAAGATGGACACGGCAAAGGTGGCAATAGCGGAAATCACCTGGCTGACAGTCAGGCTGGAAATAAACACACCGATGGCGATCATGGCGGCGCCATAGAACAGGCTGCCCAGATAATAGCCGAAGATCTCGCCCCAGCTGGGGGAACCAAACAGGGAAATCGCCACACAGGGCAGCAGGCTGCCGGTCATGGCAATGGCATAGACGATAAAAGCAGCCAGGAATTTACCCAGCACAATGGCGGTGACGCTGACCGGCGCAGTGAGCAGCGCCTGGTCGGTCTTGTTTTTCTGTTCATCGCTCATGCTCTTCATGGTCAGAATCGGAATGACCATCATGCTGAAGGTAAACAGGTTGCTGTACACCATAGCAATATAGGAAGAAGAGCCGATGGACATGACGTTCCAGTACAGAAGACCGGACAGGAACAGCAGTACGGCAATACACACATAGCCAATAGGGGAAGCAAAATAGGATTTCAGCTCCCGTCTCAGAATTGCTTTCATGCTTCCTCAGCTCCTTTCGTGTTTTTGTCAATGATGACCCGGGCATGGTCGCCGCTGGTCAGCCGCAGGAAGACATCTTCCAGAGTCAGGTCGGTGGTGCGCAGTGCCATCAGCGGCCAGCCCTTGCGGGTCAGCAGCGCAAACAGGTCCCGGCGCACATCATAGTCCATCTTGGTCTCGATAGAGAACTCGAAAACGCCCGGCTCCTTCTCGCCATAGCACAGGACTTCCTTCATGTGAGCCATGCCGGAAAGGGCGTGGGTCACTTCATTTTCCGGTCCGGCCACCCGGATAATCAGGCGGTGGTCATTGGAAAGGTCGTGGGCCAGACGGTCGGTTGCGCCGTCGGCTACCAGCTTACCGTTGTTAATAATGATAACCCGCTCACAGACAGCCTGCACTTCCGGCAGAATGTGAGAGCTGAGGATGACCGTATGATTGCGGCCCAGGTCCTTGATGAGCTTGCGGATCTCAATGATCTGCTTGGGGTCCAGACCAACGGTGGGTTCGTCCAGAATCAGCACCGGGGGATTGCCCAGCAGTGCCTGTGCGATACCAACGCGCTGCTTATAGCCCTTGGACAGGTTGCCGATCAGACGCTTGTACACGTTCTGAATCTTCACCAGACGGCAGATTTCCTGAATGTGCTTTTCCCGGGGCAGGGTGACCTTTTTCAGGTCATACATAAAGTTCAGGTACTCCTTCACCGTCATATCCATATACAGCGGCGGAATTTCCGGCAGATAGCCGATGAGCTTTTTGGCTTCATTGGGATTTTCCAGAATATCATAGCCGCCTACGGTCACGGTGCCCTCTGTCGAGGACAGATAACCGGTGACAATATTCATGGTTGTGGATTTACCGGCGCCGTTGGGGCCCAGAAAACCCAGAATTTCTCCTTCTTCAACCGAGAAGCTGACGTTATCCAGCGCAACGTTGGCGCCGTAGCGTTTCGTGAGGTTTTTGACCTCTATCATCTCGTGTCCCTCCTGTTTCGTTATTCTGTAAAAACACATGCCACAACATCATAGCGCATTTATGTATTTTTTGCAATACCCCTCTCCGAAGCCGGGGGAAAGCAATGCTATTTGTCAAAGGCACAAAATTTCGGCACGGGGTGCCGGTTTCCCATTATAAAGACGTTATGTGATAGCCGGGTGAACAAACCACGAAACAGAGGAGATTTTTTTCACTGTTTTTTGTACAGTTTTTACACATTTCTGTCGTTTCCCGCGGAAACTGCCCGAAATGCCCGGGGGGTTGTACCGAAATGGCGGGAAAATGCCCGGTGAAAAGTGCGCTGGCTGGAGAACCCGCAGTCCAGGGCAATGTCCAGCACGCTGCGGTCCGTGGTGCGAAGCAATTCCCGGGCACGGTCCAGCCGCAGATAGCTGAGATATTCACAGAACCCGGCGTGGAGCTTCTGGGAAAACACATGGGACAGGTGATATTTGCTCACGCCCATTTCCCGGGCAACGGATTCCAGCGTCAGGGGCTGCTGGAAGTGCTCCGACAGATACCGCACCAGCCGCCCGGTCAAATCGGCGGAAACCGGTTCGTCTCCGGGCGTCAGGGTCAGCTCCGGCAGCACCCGGGCCAGCACCAGCTGTACCAGCGCGCCAAAGGCGTTTTCGTCGGGCACAGACAGGCACTCCTCCGCCAGCCGGTTCATGGCATAGGCCACATCGGGGTGAAGCCGGTTCCCGGATACAAAGGGGCATACCGGCCTCATCCGGGATAGCCGTCCGGAAAAGGGCCCGGCCAGTACCGGGCTGCAAATCACCATGGTATACCGACTGTCTGGGGTGGATTCCAGATAGGCGTGGGGTGTGTTTGGGAAAATCACCGCCAGCTCTCCGGGGTGGAGCAGGGCTTCCTCTTCCTCTACTTTCACCTGCACGGTCCCTGTCTCTACCAGAAACAGCTCCACCGCCCCGTGAAGGTGCAGGGGAAAGGTCATCTCCACGCCCCGGGACCCCTGCATATCCAGAAAACCGCCTTTCCGCTCCTCATAATAGGGCTTTTCCAGTGCTGATTTCATAGCCGCTCCCCCTTTTTTCAAAAACCGCAACTTTTGGCCAGAACAGAATGCTTTCTGACGGGTATTGTACTGCAAAGGGTGCTATAATGCAACCAGAAACCACTGTTTCAGGAGGAGTTTTTTATGAAGAAACACAAGCTTGCCGTGATTGGATACGGCGGAATGGGCAGCTGGCACTGCCAGAACGTATCGGAGAAGATTCCGCAAATCTGTGTATACGGCGCATGGGATATTCGGCCGGAAGCGCTGGACAAAGCCCGGGAAAAGGGACTGTACACCTATTCGTCTCTGGACGAACTGCTGGAAGACCGGGAAGTGGAGCTGGTGACCATCGCCGTGCCCAATAACTTCCACAAGGAGCTGGCCATTGCCTGTCTGCGGGCGGGGAAAAACGTGGTCTGTGAAAAGCCCGTCACCATGAACGCCGGGGAGCTGGAAGAAATCATGGCCGTGGCACAGGAGACCGGAAAGCTGTTTTCCGTCCACCAGAACCGCCGATGGGACAAGGACTACCGCATTGTCCGGAAAATCATCGAGGACGGCAAACTGGGAACTCCCTATTTTATTGAAAGCCGGGTACAGGGTTCCCGGGGCGCCATGTACGGCTGGCGTGGCTACAAAGTAAACGGCGGCGGCATGGTGCTGGATTGGGGCGTACACCTGCTGGATCAGATGATGGATATGATCCACTCGCCGGTGGTGTCTGTGGACGCTCATCTGCAAACGGTGTTTTCCGAAGAAGTGGACGACAACATCAAGCTGTTTCTCCGGTTTGAAAACGGCGTGTCCGCCCTGCTGGAAATGTCCACCAACTGCTTCGTCAACCTGCCCCGGTGGCATGTGAGCTGCACCGGCGGCACCGCCGTGGTGGAGGACTGGTCCTGCAAGGGCAAAACCGTCCAGCTCCGGGAAGACGCGGGGCAGATGGCCTGGGATGACGACATCGTCTATACCGAAGCAGGCCCCACCCGCACCATGGCGCCCCGTCCGGCTTACACCACCAAAGAGGAAGCCCTGCCGGAAGTGGAGACCGATTGGGCGGACTATTACAAGAACATTGTGGACGTCATCGACAACGGCGCAGAGCTGATTGTCAAGCCGGAACAGTGCCTGCGGGTCATGAAGGTCATCGACCTGATTTTTGAATCGGAAAAGCTGGGCCACGGGCTGGCCTGCCATATTTAAAACTCAAAAGCAGGGAGGAAAACAGCATGGCGATTCGCGTAACCGTATGGAACGAATATCTTCACGAGGTGCAGTTTGAGGAAATCGCAGCGGTATATCCTCAGGGCATCCACGGGTGCATTCAGGCATTTCTGGAAAAAGAGGGATTTGCGGTGAAAACCGCCGCCCTGCGCCAGCCGGAACACGGCCTGACCCGGGAGGTGCTGGAAAGTACCGACGTGCTCATCTGGTGGGGACATATGGCCCATCACGAGGTGGAGGATGAAATTGTCGAGCGGGTATACCGCCGGGTGCTGGACGGTATGGGGCTGATTGTGCTCCATTCCGGCCACGCCTCCAAGATTTTTCAGAAGCTGTGCGGGACCGATTCCAGCCGCCTGAAATGGCGGGAGGACGGGGAAAAGGAGATCCTGTGGGTGGTCAATCCGGGACACCCCATTGCCGCCGGGCTGGGCGAAAAAATCATTCTGGAACAGGAAGAGATGTACGGCGAGCACTTTGACATCCCTCAGCCCGATGAACAGGTATTCATCAGCTGGTTCCAGGGGGGAGAGGTGTTCCGCAGCGGCTGCTGCTGGCGGAGAGGAAAGGGTAAAGTGTTCTATTTCCGGCCCGGACACGAGTCTTTCCCCATCTATTACCATCCCGAAATCCAGAAGGTCATCTGCAATGCCGTGCGCTGGGCAGCGCCGGTCTCCGATACTCCGGTGGAAACCTACGGCAATACCCAGCCGGTAGTGGAGCTTCATCTGGCGGAAAGAACCACCATTTCCGACCTGCATCAGGGCAAACAGTAACGGGCTTTGAAAGGAGCGTTTTATCATGAAAAAAGCATTGATTTTACAGGGAGGCTGGGACGGACATGAACCCCAGCTCACCTCCAAGCGGTTCGCCGGCCTGCTGGAAAAGCACGGCTATACCTGCACCATCAGCGATACGCTGGACGTGCTGGATGATCTGGAAATGCTCATGGGGCTGGATCTCATTGTGGCCTGCTGGACCATGGGCGAAATCGACCATCATTATGTGGAGAATATCAGCAAGGCGGTGGGCTCCGGCGTGGGACTGGCCGGCTGTCACGGCGGCATGTGCGACTCCTTCCGGCAGGATACGGAGTGGCAGTTCATCACCGGCGGCCAGTGGGTCAGCCATCCCGGCGGCGACGGCATCGACTATATGGTGAATATCTGCCGGGGTTCCAGCCCCATTGTGGAAGGTCTGGAGGATTTCCCGGTGTGCAGCGAGCACTATTACCTGCACATTGACCCCTCTATCGAAGTGCTGGCCACCACCCGGTTCCCCATTGTGCCCTATTACCACATTTCCAACAAGCCCGTGGACATGCCGGTGGCGTGGACGAAATTCTGGGGCAATGGCCGGGTATTCTATACCTCTCTGGGCCATCACGACGATGTATTCGACAAGTCCCCCAACGCCCAGATTCTCATGGAGCGGGGCATGGTGTGGGCCGGTGAAGGCAAGGCGTATGCGGTGGAGCACGGCCTGACCACCGAGCGCTTTGAAAACACGGCAAAGATGTATTGAGGAAAGAACAAGGAGGAGTTCCCCATGGCAAAGACTGTGAAAATCGGTATGGTAGGCGTCGGCGATATTTCCGGCATCTACCTGCAAAATATCACCGGCTGTTTTCAGGAAATCGAGCTGGTAGCCGTCTGTGATCTGGTCCGGGAAAAAGCGGAGCGGGCACAGGAGAAATACAATATTCCCAAGCTGTACGACACCATGTACGAGCTGTTTGCAGACCCGGAAATCGACATTGTGCTGAACCTGACCCGGCCCTATGAGCACTACGGCGTTTCCATCGAGGCCCTGAAAGCCGGAAAGCATGTGTATTCCGAAAAGCCGCTGGCCGCTTCTCTGGAAGAGGGCAAAGAGCTGGTAGTACTGGCACAGGAAAAAGGCCTGATGCTGGGCGGCGCCCCCGACACCTTCCTGGGCGCAGGTATCCAGACCTGCCGCAAGCTCATCGACGACGGCTATATCGGCGAGCCCATCGGCGCGGCGGCATTTATGGTCTGTCACGGTCACGAGAGCTGGCACCCCGACCCGGCCTTCTACTATCAGTACGGCGGCGGCCCCATGATGGACATGGGCCCCTATTATATCACCGCGCTGGTCAACCTGCTGGGCGGCGTTTCCAGCGTCATGGGCGTGACAAAAGCCTCTTTCCCCACCCGCACCATCACCAGCCAGCCCCACAACGGCGAAATTGTGGACGTAAAGGTCCCCACCTATGTGACCGGCATCATGAATTTTGAAAGCGGCGCTACCGGCACCATCTTCACCACTTTTGACGTGTACTATCCGGAGCAGGCCCGTCTGGAAATTTACGGCACCAAGGGCACCCTGTTTGTCCCCGACCCCAACGGCTTCGGCGGTCCTGTGAAGCTCCTGCGTCCCGAAGACGGTCAGGTTCGGGAAATGCCCCTGTGCTTCGACTACTCGGAAAACTCCCGCGCATTGGGTCTTGCAGACATGGCAAAAGCCATCCAGACCGGACGGGACGCCCGGGAAAGCTGGAAACAGACCTATCATGTGCTGGAAGTCATGCAGAGCTTTGAAAAGAGCAGCAATTCCGGCACGGTGGTTCCCATTGAGTCCAAGTATGTCCGCGGCGAAGCCATGAAGAACAACCCTCTCCACGGTGTGCTGGATTAAATTTTTGCAGGAAAAAGGCGCTTTCCCAGTGTTTCATCGGGAAAGCGCCTTTTTGGTATCTGAAAGTTTCGGAACTCCTCTTTATGAGCAGTCGGGATCATTTATATTCCCAAAATATCATGAAAATACGGCAGTGTGGAATACTGATAGTTGCGTTCGTACTCCCTCTTATGTAAAGGTTTCGCGCCGGTGACATGATCCTTATATCTGCGTATATATAAATCCACCTGTTTCACGATTTTAGGCAAACTCGTTCGCATTTCCCTATACTCATCCTGATCTACCAAAGCGTTTTTACTGGAATCCAAATATTCCTCGTCCTGAATTAAGATTATTTTGGAATAATCCAAACCTGATTGAGATTTTTCTGAACGAGCGCTATGTTTAAATAGAAAAGCATTTTTATGGTGGATAGATGAGCGGAAAGGCACGCAAATCAAATATCCTTCATGGGTTTGAATCAATAAACAAGTATAGGGACGTCCCTGTTTATACATAAGCTCAGGATACAAAGAAAGGGGATATGCCTGCATAAATTTCTGTGATAACAGATAAATTCCTACAAAATCGTCCATAGAATACCGTACCTCAAAAAAATAGGGGCTGGCGAATATACGCCAACCCCACATATTTGGTCTTCGCTTCGGTCAATTTTATTTTACCGATGTGTCAGGACCGTCACACATCATCTTCACCCGGTTAATTTTTGTTTACCGACGAGTCAGAACCGTCACTCGTCATCAAAGGATGTCTTGAGGTTAAATACCTCATTATTAATAAATATTATACTTATTTAAATAATAAAATCTATAATTTTCAATACCAAATCAACCATACAATTTTTCAAAAATGAAAATATTATTTTTGGAAATAGATTAATAAATGATTTATCTTCAAAGCAAAAAAAAGTTCATTAATAATCACAAAAAATGATTATTCTAATTCATAGTTCATGTCCATTCTTATAATAATAGTTTTAAATAGAAATTATTGATTTTTTGACACTAAACTAAATTTCACACAAAGTAATAGATGAAGTTACTTCAAATTTTCTAACTCTTTTATTGCATCTAAATAATCTCTTTCTACATCACTTAATGTCCTTGCTTTATATTTTTTATACTCTGTTTCAGCTTTTTCCATAGCTTGTTGGTGAGAAACCGAACCATTACCAACTAATAATTGTTCTCCAGTAACTGTTAGAATATTATCTAGGTGTTTGACCCAGTCTTCCATTGTCATCACTTGTTCACGCTGTGCTTGTCTTTCTGCAAAATCAAGATATCCTGACACAAGTTGTCCCATTGCCTTTAACTCTTTTTCATTGAGATAATTCTTTGCAATTTTTGCTTCTCTTAGTGTTGGTTGATTACCTGCAAAGGAAGTTAAACCCATAAATTCCTTTTCAGCATCTACTCTATGATAAATAACTTCTGCTGCGGTCTCACCATGAATAGCATAATGAATCTTATTTTGTACTTTTTTAAAGAATTGAATAGAAACATCAGCTGTTGGATCATAATCAATACTTGTAGCATATATTTCAAGTATCTGTCTATAAAATACTTTTTCAGATGCACGAATATCTCGAATTCTTTCAAGCAACTCTTTAAAGTATCCTCCACCACCTAATTCTTTTAAACGATCATCATCAAGCACAAAACCTTTTTTCATATATTCCTTAATAAGATTAGTTGCCCATATTCTAAATTGAACTCCTCGTTTTGATTTCACACGATAGCCAACAGAGATAATTACATCTAGATTATAATATTCTATATTTCTTTCTACTTGCCTGTTACCTTCATTTTGAACTGTTGCAAAATTTGCAACAGTTGCCTCACGAACTAGTTCTCCTTCTTTATAAATATTTTTAATATGTCTAGATATAGTGGATTTATCCCTCTGAAATAATGATGACATTTGATCTAACGATAACCAAACTGTTTCATCATTAAAAGTTGTTTCTATTTTCACCAAACTATCTTCTGTTGTATAAATAATCATTTTTGAATTATTATCCATTCAGTAAGCCTCCTCCTTTTCTTTTATACTATTATATATTTTTTTATAATCATTTGTATCATTTTTCTTAACATTATTAAATTTACTTATTTTAACTATGTAAGACTTTCCCTATAATCATAAAAAATCCCTTTACCTTTATTCTCAGTAAAGAGATTTTATTTACATTTATATGTTACTTGTTATCCACAGGTACTATTCTATTTATTCGAACCCACTTGAACATAAACATTATCTAACGTATTTAAGTTAGTGCTTTTATATAAATTAGCAAATTTCTTCATGTTTTTTAATTCATTCTATTTTTTTGATAAACTAGTAGTATCAAATTATAAATTTAAAAATAGTTTGTATTATTATTTTCAATTATCAATTTTGATGCCAAACAATTTTAAAAGTTCGAAAAATTCAATACAATATTTTTCATTTAAAAGTTTTGAATTTTCTATAATATCAAAATCTAATGCATTAATATCATCTATTTTCTCATACTTACTTATCCCTGAATATTCCTCATCTTTTAAAGTTGCAGTTAATATGACTTGATTGTCTATTTTCTTAAATATTTCTATCATATTATTTTCTTTAAAAGATGCCAATCCTTTATCTCTAAATGCATCAATTACAATAGGTAAATTATGTTCCAATATTGATAACAGTGCCATTGTTCTGCAAAAATAATATTCTGTTTCAGTACTGCCTGAAAACATTTTAGAAGCAGTTGTAAAAATATTTGTATATCGTACTTTAGTATTTGGATCAATTTGATGCTGAAAAAAATTCATCTTCTTTATAATTCTATCTAGAAAAGAATTAAATTCTTTCTTTTTATTATCATCTATGTTTTTTATATTACGTTTTTGATTTTTAAGTTCCCTTATTTCTCTAGATAATTCATCTGCTTTTTTTATATTTTTTTCTAGATTTTTTATTTCCTCCAAATACAAGAAATATTCATTTGCATCATTAGGAATGCTCTCTAATAATTGTCTGTTTTTTAAAGTAAGTTTATCTATTTCTACTTTAGATT
>CAJMOI010000010.1 GCA_905215105.1 uncultured bacterium | reverse complement strand
GTCGAGGCCCAGCAGATGGCCCTTCATCACGGCGCGACGCAGCAGACGGCGCAGCACATAGCCGCGGCCTTCGTTGGAGGGCAGGATGCCGTCGGCGATCATGAATGCCACGGCACGGCTGTGATCGGCCATGATGCGCAGCGATAGGTCGATGGCCGCGTCCTCGCCGTACGTCGTTCCGGTCAGCTTCTCGCCCACCGCCACGAGGCTGCGCAGCACGTCCGTCTCGTAATTGGACTGGACGCCCTGCAGGATGGCCGCGATGCGCTCCAGACCCATGCCCGTGTCGATGTTCTTCTTCGGAAGGGGTACGAACGTGCCGTCTTCCTGCCCGTCGTACTGGGTGAACACGAGGTTCCAGTACTCCAGGAAGCGGTCGCAGTCGCAACCAGGCGCGCAGTCGGGGCTGCCGCAGCCGAAGTCCTCGCCCTGATCGAAGTAGATCTCCGAGCAGGGGCCGCAGGGGCCCGTAGGCCCGGCACGCCAGAAGTTGTCATCCTCGCCCAGGCGCGAGATATGGTCGTCGGGCACGCCCAGCTTCTTCCAGATCTCGATGGTCTCGTCGTCGTCGAGATACACGGTGAAGTACAGGCGCTCGGCCGGCAGGCCCAGCACCTCGGTGGAGAATTCGTACGCCCACGCGCACATCTCCTCCTTGAAGTATTCGCCGAAGCTGAAGTTGCCCAACATCTCGAAGAAGCTCTGGTGACGGCCCGTGGTGCCGATGATGTCGATGTCGTTCGTGCGCACGCACTTCTGCACCGTCGTCGTACCGATGTAGGGGGCTTCGAGGTGCTTCTGCTGCAGGAAATACGGCTTGAACTGCACCATGCCGGCGCTCGTCAGCAACAACGACGGGTCGTCGGGAATGAGCGATGACGAGGGCCAGCGCTTGCAGCCCTTCTCCTCAAAAAAGCTCAGGTACTTCTCGCGGATCTCCGCGCTGGTCATGTACTTCATAGTCGTGTCTTTCTATCTCCTCGGGGGCCGCCTCGCACGACCCGCTGCTCCACTAACGACGTGCGCCCGCACGCCCCCACGCGCTCAGGCCAACAAAGCCCGATCAACGCTTCTTACGATGCTGCGCCTTCTGATCGGCCTCGGCCTTGCGCTGCTCGACGCGCTCGAACGCCGCCGAGATGTCGGGATGCGGCGACGTGGCATCGGCGATGGGATCGAGCGTGCCGTCCGAGGCGGTGGTGCCTTGGAAGAACACGCCGTCTGCGCTTACCAGCTGCCGCCCCGTGCGCTTTTCGAAATAATACACGAAAACCGACTTCGCAACCGCGACGGCGGGAATGGAAGCCAACATACCCACAAGCGAGCCCGTGAAGCCGCTCATAGCGCCGCCTATAGCGGAGCCCGCCATCAAAGCGATGAGGGTGTCCAGACCGCAGATATTGATGGATTCGCCCATGAGAGAGCGGTCACGGCTGATGTAGCTGCCGAAAATGGCCATAGCGCCGATACCCAGACTCAAAGTGAAGAAAGCCTGTCCCATGGCGGCGAAAATGGCTTCGCCCAGACCGTTGTCCACCATCTTGCCGAAGTCCGGCACCAGATAAAAGGAAAGGCCGTCCATGGCGCCTTCCAGCGTAACGCTGCGGATGCACAGGGCCACCAGAATGACAAACAGGGAGCCCATCATGATTTTGGTAATGCGCTCCACGCCCTTTTGCAGGCCCAGGCTGCAAATGCCAAAGCTGAGCACTACCGTCAGCAGCATCCAGCCGGTCATGGGCAGGGGTTCCGCCAGCATTCCGTTGAAGATGTTGCCTACCTGCTCCGGTGTTTTGCCCACAAACTCACCGGAAGCGGTTTTGAATACATAGGAAAGCATCCAGCCGCCAATGGTGGTATAGAACATCATCAGCAGATAGTTGCCCGCCATGGCGGCCCAACCGGTGATGTGCCATTTGGTGCCCTTGGGCTCCAGCACATGGAAGCTGCGGGCAGCGGATTTCTGGCTGGCGCGGCCCACGGCGAACTCCATCACCATAATGGGCATACCCAGAATGACCAGAAACAGCAGATAAATCAGCACAAAGGCGGCTCCGCCGTATTTGCCCGTGATGTAGGGGAAACGCCACACATTTCCCAGACCCACGGCGCATCCCGCCGAAATGAGGATGAACCCCAGACGGGAAGAGAATTTTTCACGTGTTTCCAAAGCTACTACCTCTTCTCTTCATTCATGTTTTTCCGTCTCTGACACCAGTTGCCGGAGACGGCACTCGTACTTTTTAGAATAGCAGAAACCGCCATATTTCGTCAAGGGAAAAGGGGCTGTTTTCCGGGGAAAATCCCGGAAATTCGCAGGCGTGGAAAGGGCCGCCGCCTTGCCTTTGCCGGTTGCCTGTGTTATACTGAAAATCGAAAAAAACCGGCAAAATGACTGAAAAAGGAGCGCGGAATATGGCACAACAGGAAAAAACTCTCTCTCAGCAGGTGGCGGACACCATCCTCTCCATGATTACGGTAGAGGGCAGCTTACAGCCCGGAGACAAGCTGCCAAATGAAAACGATTTTTCCGCCCGGCTTCATGTCAGCCGCGCTACCTTGCGGGAAGCGGTTCGGATTCTGGTTTCCCACAATGTGCTGGAAATTCGTCGGGGACGGGGTACCTATGTGGTGGAGCGAACCCAGCACGAACATCCCATCAGCGAGGATGAGCTCAGCGGTCTGCGGATGAATCTCCACGACCTGTTTGAATTCCGGCTCATGGTGGAGCCCAAGGCCGCATTTTTTGCCGCACGCCGGGCCACAGACCCGGAAATCCAGCGGATTTTGAAATATGGAAAGCAAGAGGAAGAGCTGATTGCTGCCGGCGCCGACCGGACCGAGGTGGAACAGGCCTTTCATAAATCCATTGCCATGGCGGCTCACAACGAGTTTATAGAGCGGCTGATTCCGATTATTTATAAAGCCATTTATCAGGGCGTCCGTTTTTCCGAAAACCATGAAAAAATCGTCCGGGATACCCTCAACGACCACCGGATGCTTATGGATTTTATCGCCCAGCGAAACCCGGTAGGCGCGGAAACCGCCATGCGGCTCCACATCGTGCACGCCATGAGCTCTTTCGGCGTGGAGATCGAGGAATAAAAAGGAGGCTTTGCCGTGAAATTTCTCCATACCTCTGACTGGCATCTGGGACGGATGCTCTATGGCCGTTCGCTGCTGCCGGATCAGCAGCACTTCATCCGGGAACAGTTTCTGCCCCTGGCCGAGCGGGAGAAACCCGATGCTGTCCTGCTGGCCGGGGATGTCTATGACCGTTCGGTAGCGCCTGCCGCTGCGATTGCTCTGTTTGACGAAGTCCTGACCCGTCTGGCAGAGCTGAACATCCCCCTGCTGGTGATTTCCGGAAACCACGACGGCGCCGCACGAATGGCGGTAGGCGCTTCTCTGCTGCGGAAAAACGGAGTGGTCATTGCCGCCCGCCCTCAGGATACCTTTTTCCCCTGTGTGCTGGAAAAAAACGGGGAAATGGCGCAGATTTTTACCTTGCCCTGGATGGATGTCCCCACAGCCCGGGAATTTCTGGGAGAAGAGGGAGCGGGCCTGCGAACAGCCCAGCAGTGTATGGAAGCCATTGTCCGGAAAATGGAAGGGATGTTTCTGCCGAGTGCGGTTCATGTGCTGGTGAGTCACTGCTTTGTGGCCGGAAGCGCTCTGTCTGATTCGGAAAACCCGATTTTTGTGGGCGGCACCGATCAGGTTGCTTCCGACACCTTCCGCGCCTTTGACTATGTGGCGTTGGGACACCTCCACGGCCCCCAGAAAGCCGGGGAAAACGGCCGGTACTCCGGTTCGCCGTTGTGGTATTCGGTGGATGAGGAACATCACCGGAAAAGCGTCACCATTGTGGAGGTGACAAAGGATGGTTTGACCCTGCGGGAAGAGCCGGTACATCCGCTGCGCCGTGTATATCGGTTGGAAGGAACCTTTGACCAGATTCTGAAAGCGGGCAAGGGGTCCCCCACGGAAGATCTGGTGGATATCACCCTTACCGACGACGGCCCGGTCTATCTTCCGGCCAAACAGCTGCGCCCCTATTATCCCAACCTGCTCTCCATTCACAGCCAATGGATGATGCGGCGGCAGGAGGAAACCAGCGTACAGGCGGCAGATGCCCGCCAGAGCTCCCGGCAGGAAGTGCTGACCTGTTTTCTCCGGGATGTGTGTGATACGGAAATCACGGAAGAGGATCTCACGCTATTTGATGAAATTCTCCGGGAACTGCATCTCAAGGAAGGAGGTACGGGGGTATGATTCCCATTTCTCTCACCATGACAGCCTTTGGCCCCTATCTGCGGGAAACCACCGTGGACTTTACCCGTCTGGGAGATCGCTCCCTGTTCCTCATCACCGGTTCCACCGGCGGCGGAAAAACGTCCATACTGGACGGGGTGTGCTTTGCCCTGTATTGCCGCGCCACCGGAGGCCGGCGGGGATGGACGGAAATGCGGTGTGACAGTGCCGCCGATGACCAGCCCACCAGTGTGGATTTTGTCTTTTCGCTTGGGAAAGAGTACTACCGGTTCCGGCGGAGCATCCGGGTTCATTTTGTCCGGGGCAGCGGACGCCGGGAGTTCCGGGAAGAGCATGTCTGCTGGAAGTGGAAGGAAGAGGACGGGGACTGGGAGCTGTGGGAAAGCGGAAGCGAAACTCAGGTGCGCCGCTGTGCGGAAACCCTGACCGGGTTGACACCGGAGCAGTTTTCACAGGTGATTGTGCTGCCCCAGGGAGATTTTCTCCGGCTGCTGCGGGCCAGTTCCCGGGAAAAGGCAGATATGCTGCGGACGCTCTTCTCCATGACCGAATGGGTGCAAATTCAGAACGCATTGCGGGAACGGGTCAAGACACTGGAAAAGCAGGTGGAAAAAGCGGATTCCGACCGGGACGCCCTGCTGCAGCAATCAGAGGCCGCAACACCGGAAGAGCTGTCGGAAAAGCTGGAAATTCTGGAACAGCAAAAGCAGACCCTTTTCAAACAGCTGGAAGAAAAACAGCGGGAAATGGAAGCGGCGGAACAGCTGCTGCGCCGCCGCCGGGAACTGACACAGGCCAGAACCCGACTTTTGCAGGAACAGGCAGCGGAAAAGGAAAAACAGCAGCAGGCGGAAACTTTCCAAAAACGGCTGGAAGAGCGGAAACCGGTTTGGGAAACCATTCCCGGCCTGCGTCAGCAGTCGGCGCAGGCCTCCGAACAGGCCGCCCGGCTGGAAAGCGACCTTCGGGAAGTGCAGCAGCTGGAAGAAGTCCGGAAGAAGCTGGCCCAGACCCGAAAGGAGATGGAAACGGCCCGGCGGGAGAGTCAGGAAGCCGCTAATGCCCAGCAGGAATGCAAAGCGCGTCTGGAAAAAGGGCAGGCATTTCTGGAGCAGATTCAACAGGCCGCCGACAAGCTGCCCGCCTTGCAGGAAAAGGAAACCTTCCTTCGCCGGGGAATGGAGGCCTTTGCAGCGCTGGAAAACGCCCAGAAACGGGAAGAGGAGAAGGGAAAAACCATCCTCCGGCAGAAGCAGGCACTGGAGGAAAAAACCGTGTCTGCCAAGGCACTTTCAGACAGCTATCGTCATCAGGAGGCCTGTTTGCGGGCCAACCAGGCGCTGGCGTTGTCGAGACAGCTGCGGGAAGGAGAGCCCTGCCCCGTATGCGGTTCGGTGGAGCATCCCATGCCCGCAGTCGGAGAGGAGACCCTGCTGAATCAGGAGGAAATGGAGAAGCTCCGCCATCTGGCAGAAGAAGCGGCAGCTTCGGTGAGTACCCAGCAGGGGATTCTGAAAGCGCTGGAACAGGAACGGAAAACGCTGTCAGAGGAAACCGAAATCCGCCTGAAAGAAGCGGAGTCCTATGGAAGCCCGGAAACCCTCCGGCAGGAACTGGCTCAGGTGGAAAAGGGCTTGCAGGAAACCCGGGAAATGGCCGGAAAACGTCTGGCAGCCCAGAAGCGGCTGGACACCCTGAACCGGGAGCTGGAACAGGCCCGGAACCGGGAAGCCGACAGCGGAAAAGCGCTGTCCGGGCTTTCCCAGCGGGAACAGGAGCAGAAAGGACGGGAACAGGAACTGCTGGCAAAATGGCAGGGACAGCCGCCGGAATATGAAGCTCTTTGCCGGGAAAAGGCCCGGCTGGAAGAACAGGCCCGTTCTTTGATGAAACAGGCGGAAAAGCTGGAACAGGAGCGCACGGAGCTGCAAAACCAGCATAGCGGTGCCTGTACCTCTCTGACGGATGCCCAAAAGCGTGTCCGTCAGGCCAGGGCGGACTGTGACGCGCAGGAGGAGAGCTGGCAGGGAGAAATTCCCGACGAAAATCAGGTTTCGGACAGTTATCAGGGGAAAAAGAGAGAGCTGGATACCCTGAACCAGGAGGCCGGTCAGGTTTCCCAGCGCCTTTCCGCCGGAAAATCAGCCGCTAAACGCTTGCAGGAGCTGGAAGAGCGCTTTGGAAGTTTGCAGGCGCGCTATCATCAGGCGGCCAGACTGTATAAGCTCCTTTCCGGAAGCAATCCCATGCGGATTCCCATGGACAAATATGTGCTGAGCATTATGCTGGAAGAGATCATTTCCTGTGCCAACCGGTATTTTGCCCGATTCAGCCGGGAGCGCTACGCATTGCAGCGGAAACAGGATCGGGCCGCTCACAATGCTTATGGCGGTCTTGATCTGGAGGTGCTGGACGGCATGACCGGCCACGAGCGTTCGGTGGATACCCTGTCCGGCGGCGAGCAGTTTCTGGCGTCCCTGTCTCTGGCGCTGGGGCTTTCCGAGGTCGTGCAGAACCAGTCCGGCTGTGTCCGGCTGGAAGCACTGTTCATCGACGAAGGCTTCGGTTCTCTGGATCAGGAAACGCTGGATACTGCCATGAAGGCGCTGGCTATGCTCCATCAGGGCGGACGCATGATTGGCATTATCTCTCACGTCAGTGAACTGCGGAACCGGATTCCCTGCCGGATTGAGGTGTCCCGTCTTCCGGACGGAAGCGCCAAAGCGGAAGTGGTGTCGGAGTTGGAGCACAGAGGCTTTTTTGACCGTTTCAGAAAGCGCAATAAGAATTGAAGACGTCAGCGTTTCTTTCCTTTTACAAGCAAAAACTCCCGCGATGGAAGCAAGAAAAAATTCCATCAGCGGGAGTTTTGCTTTTATGTTGTGTTTGCTCGATTGATAGAAAGAACAGAGCGAGGAATTTACTTCCTGAGGATATCGTGTCCCTTTGCAGCTTTTGCCACAATGCCGGAGAGGGCCAGCAGTGCAATCAGGTTCGGGAAGACCATCAGGCCGTTGAACAGGTCGGAGAGGTTCCACACCAGATTGACTTTCAGCGTGGAGCCGATGACCACACACACCACCACAATGGCAGCATAAATCTTTACAGCCTTTTGGCCGAAGAGCGCCTTCACGTTGGTTTCGCCGAAGAAGTACCAGCCAATAATGGTGGAGAAGGCGAAGAACAGCATGCAGATGGCGACAAAAGCATTGCCGAAGCTGCCGAACGCGTGGTTAAAGGCAGCCTGTGCCAGCTCGGTGCCCTGCAATGCGCCGGGCATACCTGCCTGCAGCTGACCGGAAGTGAGGATGACCAGAGCGGTCAGGGTCAGCACGACAAAGGTATCGATAAACACACCGATCATGGCAACAATACCCTGATCCTGGGGCTTTTCCACCTTGGCCAGTGCGTGTGCATGGGGGGTGGAACCCATACCGGCTTCGTTGGAGAACAGGCCGCGGGCTACGCCGTAACGCATAGCTTCCCGTACCGTAATACCGGCTACACCGCCCAGAATTGCCTGGGGATCAAACGCCGCTACAAAGATGGACTGAATAGCGCCCAGAAGAGCGTCACGGTTGATAACCAGAATAATCAGGCAGCCGACAATATAGAAAACTGCCATCAGGGGAACCATCTTTTCTGTGATGGAAGCAATACGGCTCACGCCGCCGAGGAAGATGAAAGCTGCGATCACGGCGATGACAATGCCCACCGCAATCGTGGGAACACCAAAAGCTGTCTGGAAAGCGGAGCTGATGGAGTTGGCCTGTACCATGTTTCCGGTAAAGCCCAGAGCGAAAATAATGGCAATGGAGAAGAATCCGGCCAGAATTTTGCCGAATTTTCCCTGAAAACGGGCCTTAATGTAGTAGATGGGGCCGCCTCTCACCTCGCCGGAGCTGTCGGTGGATTTAAACTTCTGTGCCAGCACAGCTTCGCCGTAAATGGTAGCCATACCCAAAAATGCGGAGAGCCACATCCAGAAAATTGCGCCGGGGCCGCCGGAATACAGAGCCGTGGCGCAGCCGGTGATGTTGCCGGTGCCAACCTGTGCCGCAATGGCGGTGGTCAAAGCCTGAAAAGAGGACATGCCGTCTTTGCCGGCTTTTTTACCCCGCAGAGAAAAACCGCTGAAAAGCCGGCGGAAGCCTTCGCCGAACTATCGTACCTGCACAAACCGGGTTCTGATGGTGAACCAAATACCGGTACCCACCAACAGCCACAGCAGCAGGTTGTTCCATACAAAGTCACTGATCGTGCTGACCAGTGCAGCAAGCTGATCCATATTCATTCGTTTCCAATCCCTTCTCATTCGTGCAAACAAAGAAAAAAGCCAGACCCCACAAAAGGTTCCGGCTCTGAAAAAACGAAATTCATGGAAAAACGGTACCCTACAAGTACGCTTTTCGGCATCGATTTTCCACTCTGTCCTTTTGCCTGAGAGATTTCGCAGAATGTTTTCTGCGTTGCACCTTCGGCAGTCCACTTTTGGACGTTCTCCAGAGCCACATCCATTTGCAGTCCTCATCCGTAACCGGACGCCTGAGAGTTTTGCTCCTTCGGCAGCAGAAAGCCCTGCTTTTCCTGCAAACTTCGTTTGTCACAATATTTTGATGTCAGCTTTTCCACTATAGCATACTGAAAGATCAAAAGTCAAGGAAAGCGGACGAGGATTGCCGCTTTCCCTGTTTTCAACAAAAAGGGACATGGAAAATTGTCAGTTTTCAATTGGTACTTCCATGATATAATCATCCATATAGTATCCGCCGCCAATATCGTTCTTTTCTTCCCGAATGACGGTAAAGCCAAAGTGGCGGTAAATGGCAATGGTGTTGCTGTTAAAGCGGTTCACTGTGAGCCAGATGGCAGAAAGCCCTTCTTTGCGGCAGCGTTCCTGCAAATAGGTGAATGCTTTTCGGGCAAGACCGGTGCCGCGGAAATTCTTATGTACATAGAGCTTGCTCAAAAACAGCTTGCCGTTTTCGTCGGGGTGGAAACCGGTATATCCGGCCGGTTTGCCGTCCACCGTAATCAGGCGGTATTCATACCCTTCCTGAATCTGTTTGGTGACGGCGGGAACAGACTGGAATTTCTCCACCATATAGGGCACCTGTCCCGGTTCCAGAATCGGGGTGAAGTGCTCTTCCCAAATTTCAGCAGCCAGCGTACACATGACGTTGATTTCTTCCGGCGTTTGTACGGGTTCAAAAGAGACTTGCATGAAAATGCCTTCTTTCTATGATTTTTATAGTTCCTTTGTTTCCGAATAGTTACCAAGAAATGTGAATCGCGGCAGCTCTTCACTTAAAGAGCAAAGCAGTTCCAGCGTGTGGGATTCATGGAGATTTCCGGTGAAGTCCAGATAGAAATCGTATTCAAAGGCCTTGCCGGGAATGGGACGAGACTCGATTTTTGTCAGGTTCAGGCCGTTGAGGGCAAAGCGCCCCAGCACCTGATGCAATGTGCCCGGGGTGTTGGGCAGAGAGAAGCACAGGCTGATTTTGTCGGCATTTTGGGGCAGGCAGGGGGTGCGGCTGATGACGATAAACCGGGTGCAGTTGTCCCGGGCGTTCTGGATGTTTTCTTCCAGTACTGTCAGGCCGTATTTTTCGGCGGCTTCTCTGGAGCAGATGACCGCCGCGTGGTGCAGCCGTTCCAGAGACAGCATTTTGGCGGCGGCGGCCGTGTTGCTGTATTCCTGTTTCTTCCAGCCTTTGCTGCTCAGAAAATCAGAGCATTGAGCCAGTGCCTGGGGATGGGAAAAGACGATCTGAATATCACCGGAATTTTCGGTGCCGCAGAGGAAATGCCGCACCGGCAGCGTTATCGCCTGGACGATATAGAACCGGTAGCGCAGAATCAGGTCGTACACATCCACCACCGAACCGGCGGAGGAGTTCTCCACGGGAATCACGCCAAAATCCGCCGCACCCTGTTCTACCGCTTCAAACACCTGATCGAAATGGGGATGAAAGGTCATTTCTCCGTTGGGAAACACCGTGCAGGCGGCCCGATGGGTAAAAGCTCCCGCTACACCGGGGCAGGCCACTTTTGCTTCATCAGTGGGAAGATTCTCCATGCTGGAGGCTGCCAGCTCCCGCAATGCGTTGCCGCTTTCCAGCAGCTGATATTGTCTTTCCCGGCTGACGCTCATCATGGTGCTGTAAATTCCCCGCACGGCCTGTCCGTATTCCCCAGCTTTTTCGGCCGCCCGGTCAAGGATTTCCTGTTCCCGCTGGGCGTTAAAAACCGGCAGATTTTTCTCTTTTTTCACAGCCGCTACCTGTTCGGCGCACTTCATCCGGCGCAGGAAAAGGGGCAAAAGCTGACTGTCGATCTCGTCGATTTCTTTTCGAATATCCGCTAATTCCATGATGGGACCGCCTTTCTATGATAAAATGAGTAAATCACTATAGAAATTATATGAATCTATGTAGAGAAGGCCTACAACCGTTTATTTTTAGATTATCCCTTTGAATGAGGCTCCAGCCACTGAACAAACGCGGTTTTATCCTGGCGATTATACCCAGCTTTTTCATAAAACCGCAAAGTTCCTTCTTTTTTGCTTCCGGTTGACAGCATGAGCTTGTAACAGCCTGCGGTACGGGCTTCTTCTCGTGCAAAATGCAGACATGCCGTTGCAATTCCCTGCCTGCGGAAAGCTTCATCGGTGACTACGTTTTCAATGACCGCATAGGGGCGCATTCCGTGTGTCAAATTGGGAATGATTTGGCACACACAGGAGCCCACCAGTTTTCCCTCTGTTTCTGCCACCACCACAAAATGACCGGGTTGGGCCAGAATCTGGTGCCAAACAGGCAGTACCTCTTCCAGATTTTGAGGAAAAGGATTATTGCCCAGCTGGGTATACAGCGTTAACACGTCGTGAAGGTCCTCTTCCTTTGCTTTCCGTATCAGCAACGACGGATTCATGTATTACAGCTCCTTTTCGAGAAAATAGCTCCGGACTTTCATTCCCATAGAGCGGTAAAATGCGATGGCCGGTTCGTTAAACGCCCAAACTTTTAGCGTCATATGAGCCGCTCCGGCGGCACGCGCCCGGAGTTGCGCTTCCCTGTAAAGCTTTTTCGCTACGCCTTTGCGCCGGGCATTTTCCGCGACAAACAGGTCATCCATATGAGCCGACTTTTGCAGCATGATTCCTCTGGGCTCCTGGATATAAAGTATGCAAAATCCCAGTGGTAGGCCGTTTTCTTCTGCCAGTAACGGGATACAAGTATCGTCCTGTATCATTTCCTCATATTTTTCCTGAAAATTTTCGCACATCGTCTGTGTAAATAAGTCCGGACGGCTTTCCACATGAAGGCGGTGCAGGGCTTCCATCATTCCAGAAACAGCCGGATAATCCTTTAGGGTCATTTTTCGAATCGTCATAGTTTCTATACTCTCCTTATTAATTCCAAATCAATGCATGTCATAATTGATTTTACAGGGGTCCCTCTATTTTTTAGTCCATCATCATATCCAACAGCGCAATCGCTGCTGCACTCTCAATCACCGGCACCGCTCTAGGGACGATACACGGGTCATGTCTTCCGTGTACGGACAGTTTGGCATTCTCCCCTGTCACCAGATCTACCGTATCCTGTTCCCGGGAAATGGAGGGCGTGGGCTTCACCGCTGCCCGGAACACAATGGGCATCCCGGTGGTAATGCCGCCCAAAATTCCTCCGGCATGGTTGCTGCGGGTTTTCACCTTCCCCGCTTCATCGTAATAATAAGGGTCATTATTCTCACTGCCGTGCAGAGTGGCAACGCCGAATCCGTCGCCAAATTCTACGCCTTTTACCGCAGGAACGCCATAAATGATGGAGGCCAGCACGTTCTCCACCCCGCCGAACATGGGCGAACCGATACCGGCAGGCATTCCCACCACAGCGCACTCCACCACGCCGCCGATGCTGTCCTGTGCCATACGGGCGCTTTCAATCTCTTCCCGCATGGCCTCCTCCACGCCTTCTCCCCGTACCGGAAAATACCGCTGGGAAAGGTCAGAAAGTTCTTCTTTCGAGACATTCACCGGGTCAAATCGCTCATCTTGTACACTGCCCACGGACAGTACATGACCGCCGATGACCACACCGCGCTTTTCCAGAAGTTGGCGGCACATCGCCCCAGCAAACACCATACAGGCGGTAAGCCGTCCGGAAAAATGACCGCCGCCCCGAATATCGTTGGCATTTTTGTACCGCACCGAAGCCGTATAGTCGGCGTGACCCGGCCGGGGGTGCACTTTCAGCTCGCTGTAATCCTTGGAGCGCGTGTTGGTGTTTTCAATCACTGCCGCCAGCGGCGCGCCGGTAAGTACCCCATCCAGCAGGCCGGAAAGAATGTGCGGGATGTCACTTTCTTTGCGGGGCGTGGAGCTTTTGTCGCGCCCCGGCGCACGACGGGCCATCTGATTCAATATCGCATCAAAATCAAGGGTTTCCCCGGCGGGAAGCCCGTCAATCACCACGCCGATTGCTTCGGTATGGCTCCCGCCAAAAATGGACAGCTTTATATGATTTCCCCAAGTGGATGACATTGACAGTTCCCTCCTATGGACTGGTAATCCCGGTAAAAAGCCGGATAGGATTTGTTGACGCTTTCCGCGTCGGTGACGGTGACAGGGCCTTCGCAGCGGAGCGCCGCCGCCGAAAGTGCCATGAGCACCCGGTGGTCGTTAAAGCCCGGAGCATGCCCGCCGGCAAGAATGGGTTTTCCGTGAATCAGCAGACCGTCTTCGGTTTCGTGAATGTCCGCGCCCAAAGCGGAAAGGCACTGGGTCATGGCGGCAAGGCGGTCGCTCTCCTTTAATTTGAGCCGCTGGGCGTTGTAAATGCGGGTTTCGCCCTGCACACAGACTGCCGCTGCGGCCAAAACCGGCACCAGGTCAGGCGCCTGCGAAGCGTCAATTTTTTGCCCGGAAAGCCCGGCGAAAGGCTGTTTTGCCTTTGGGTTGGAAATCGTGAGGGATTCTCCGTGCCACGTAATTTCCGCGCCGAAATCTCGGAACAGCTCCGCACACACCCGGTCGCCCTGTACAGAATCTTTCCGCAGGCCGGTGAGGGTCAGGGGGCCACCGGAAAGAGCGCCCATGGCCAGATAAAATGCGGCCTGTGACCAGTCCCCCTCCACCTGTACTTGTCCGGGGCGGTACTGCTGCCCGCCGGGAATGAACCAGCCGTTTTCAATGGTCTGCACCTCCACGCCAAAATCATGCAGGGTAGAAAGGGTCATGTCCACATATCCGGCGGATTCCAACGAAGTGGAAAGTGTCAATCGGCTGTCTCCGTCCAGCAGAGGCAGAGCGTACAGCAGGCCGGTGATAAACTGGGAGCTGATGTTTCCCGGCAAGGTGAATTCCCCGGGGGTAAGCTTGCCGGAAATGGAGAAAGGAAGGCCTCCTTCTGTGCGGCAGGAAACGCCGTGGCCGGGCAGGCAATCCAGATAGCAGCCGATGGGGCGTTCAGGAAGCCGCCCGCTGCCGGTAAAGGTAGCCTCCATCCCCAAAGCGGCGGCGATGGGGATACAAAACCGCAGCGTGGAGCCGGATTCCCGGCAATGGATTTCCCCAGCGGGAACCGTGCCGGTACGGGAGCCGTCCACGGTGAGGGTGCGGGTTTCTTTTTCATAGGAAACCACCGCGCCCATAGCCTGCACTGCTTCCATGGTGGCGAACATATCCTGGCTGGGGTCAATGGGGCAAAGGGTGCTCACGCCCTTTGCCAGCGCCGCGCAGAGGATAGCACGGTGGGCGGCGCTTTTGGAGGGCGGCATGGCCAGCGTGCCGGAAATTTCGGCGGGAGTATAGGTGACGGTATTCATTGGAAAAACTCCTTTCGCGGAAATGGGAAGAAAAAGCGGGAAGGATTACAGCTGCCGGGCAAATTCCAAACAGGCTGCAAAGAAGGAACTGCGGGTTTCAGAGGTCATAGTCCATTTCCAGGGGGATTTTCTTTCCTGCAGGGGGTGCTGGTCTGAAGCGATGAGGATGGACACCACCCGCACCCCCAAATACGCGCCCACACTGAACAGGGCGGAGGTCTCCATATCCACGCCTACGGCTCCCTTTTCTCGCCAACGCCTTTCCTTGAAAAAGGTCTGCCGATATACCGCGTCTGTGGAAACAATGGGCAAGGAGCGGGCCTCGGGAATGGCCTGCATCGCTCTTTGATGCAGAGAGAAATCCGGCTCTGCATCGTCGATGGATTCATAATAGTGTAAGGATGTCCCTTCCTCCACGAAGGCTTTGGAAGGAATGAGAATATCACCACTCTTCACCCCTTCCCCAAAAGCACCAAACATTCCCACCGTTACGACATTTTGTACGCCCAAAGCGGACAGAGTCTCCAAGGTATCCACTGCCTGGGGCGCACCGCGGCCGCCGTCCAGAAAACACAGCTCATTATAATCATCCATCTGGTAAACCGGGCATCCCCGCAGAAATCGGGGGAATTTTTCCGTCAGCAGATGGGAAGGGTATTCGCGGCGCGCGAATTCTTCACCGCTGTGCATATAGAACAGCACTGCTGTTTCCGGCAACTGGAGTTCCCGGCTGGCGTGGCTGCTGGTGATATGCTCTTTGGGAGTAAAGACAGGGGCAGTGATGTCTTCCGGGTATTTCCACATGGTTCTTCCTCCTAAAATCAAAAAAATTCAGGGCGATCTTCTTATGATAAAAACATCTGCAAATCTGCAGCGGGGATGGTATAAATATACGCGTCCCCAATGTCATGAAGCAAAATCAGCCGCAAGTTCTTTCCCGCGCTCTTTTTATCCAGCGCGGTTGCTTTTGCCAGCTCGTCCATATTCCGGTCAGTTTCCGTAGGCAGATGATACCTTTCCAGCAGGGCGGCGATTTTCTCACTGGTTCCCGGTGCAGTCAGTCCAGCCCGTTCCCCGGCTTTGGCAATCAGCACCATCCCAATGCCCACCGCTTCGCCGTGGCTCAAGCCGGAAAAACCGTGGAGCTTTTCCAGTGCATGGCCTAAGGTGTGGCCAAAATTCAGAATCATCCGCTCGCCTTTATCCAGCGCGTCGGCCTCCACCACCTGCCGCTTGCAGTCTACGCACTCATAGATGACCTCTTCCAGATGTTCCTGTACGTCCTCATGGAGCAGCCGGTCAAAAAGAGCCGGGCGGCGGATGCAGCCGTATTTGATGACCTCTCCCATGCCGTCGGCGAAGAAATGAGACGGCAGGGTGGAAAGGGTGTCCGGGTCGATGAGCACCAGCCGGGGCTGATGGAAAGCGCCCACCAGATTTTTGCCAAAAGGCAAATCTACCCCGGTTTTGCCGCCTACGCTGGAATCCACTTGTGCCAGCAGCGTGGTGGGAACCTGTACGAAATCAATTCCCCGCAGAAAGGTGGCCGCTGCAAAGCCCGCCATATCGCCGGTGACGCCGCCGCCCAATGCTACGATAAAATCGCTGCGGGTAAAGCCGTTTTCCCCAAGCGCCCGGAAAAAAGTCTCCACCGTAGACAGGAGCTTGCTCTGCTCCCCGGCAGGGAACACGCAGGAACAGGCTTCATATCCCGCCTGCCGGAGGGAATCCATCACGGTTTCGCCATAAAGGGGAAACACGTTGCTGTCGCTGATAACCATCGCCCGGGTTCCGGCAGGGAATAACGGCAGGCAGTGTTTGCCGGTTTGCGCCAGCAGTCCCCTTTCCAATAAGATGGAATAGGGTTTGGCGGTTTGTACGGTCAGTTCCATAAAAAGGCTCCTTTCGTATGCTGCAAAAAGTTTTTATTCCCCCAGCGCTTCTTTCACTTCTCTTCCCTGCCGGAGCAGGCCTTTCAGCGTTTCAGCGTCTTCTGCATCAATGGCTGTCTGAATCGCATTCAGATTTTCAATCAACGTGGAAAGCTCTCTCGACAATGCTTCGCGGTTTTCTAAAAACAGTTCCGTCCACAATGTTTCGTTGATTCGCGCCACACGGGAAACGTCCCGGTAACTGCCTGCCGAATACCCCTTGTGCCCTGGACACCGGGGGCTGAGTACATAGGCACAGGCCAGGGCGTGGGGCAGCTGGGAGGTGTAAGCGATCATCTCATCATGGTGCTCCGGGGTCGTCTTCACCACCCGGCCGAAGCCCATTTGCAGCGCCAGTTCTTCCATGGTGGATTCTGCCCACTGGGGAGCGCCGCAGGGCACCAGCAGATAACTGGCTCCCCGAAACAGTGTGGCCTCACTCACCGCAAAACCGTTTCGCTCTTTGCCAGCCATGGGGTGCCCGCCCACAAACACAAACCCCAGTTCGTGGGAAAGCTCTTGTAACTGTGGGCACACTGCGTTTTTAATGCCGCAGGCATCCGTCACGATGCATTCTGGCTTTAACATAGCCCCGTGTTTCCGCGCGAATTCCACCGCCGCCTGTGGGTACAGGCACAGCCAGAGAATATCGGTTTCCGGCAAATCTTCCTCATAGCCCCGGCGTTCAATAGCCCCGCAGGCTACGGCTTCATCCAGTACCTCCGGATCGACATCCATTCCCAGCACCCGGTGGGGGGTAAAAGCGGAAAGGGCTTTGGCGATGGAGCCGCCAATGAGCCCAAGGCCCACGATCATAATAGTTTTCCGTTCCATTTTTTCTTTTTCCCCTTATCGCAGCAGTTCGGCTGCTTTTCTCACATGGGCGGCCACCTTGTCAAACTGGTCCGGGGTGAGGGATTGAGCACCGTCGGAAAGAGCATGGCTGGGATCATTGTGGACTTCAATAATCAGGCCGTCGGCGCCTGCTGCCACTGCGGCCATGGCCAGAGGCTCTACCAGCCAGGCAATACCGGAAGCGTGACTGGGGTCTACTACCACCGGCAGATGGGACAGCTTTTTCAGAATCGGCACGGCGGAGATGTCCAGCGTATTCCGGGTGAAGGTCTCATAGGTGCGGATGCCCCGTTCACAGAGGATGACCTGTTCGTTGCCGCCGGCCATGATGTATTCGGCGCTCATGAGCAGCTCTTCAATGGTGCTGGAAAGGCCGCGTTTGAGCAGGATGGGCTTTTTCAGCTTGCCCAGCTCTTTCAAAAGCTCGAAGTTCTGCATGTTTCGTGCACCGACCTGAATAATGTCTACATCCTCAAACAGCGGAATGTGCTCGGCGCTCATAATTTCGGTGACAATGGGCAGGCCGGTTTTTGCCCGGGCTTCCCGCAGAAGCTCCAGACCCTGGGCCTTCATGCCCTGGAAAGCGTAAGGGCTGGTTCTGGGTTTGAAAGCACCGCCGCGGAGGAACTGTGCTCCGGCATTTTTGACCCGTGCGGCCACTTCGCAAATCTGCTCTTCGCTCTCCACGGAACAGGGACCAGCAATCAGGGCAAGGGAACCGCCGCCGATCTGCTGTCCGCCGGGGAGGGTGATGACCGTATCATCGGGGTGGAACTTGCGGTTGGCCTTTTTGTAGGGCTCCTGTACCCGTTTTACACTCTCCACAAAGCTCTGAGCCGCTACATAATCGATGTCAATGGTAGAGGTATCGCCGATCAGACCCAATACGGTGCTCTGCGTACCGACCCAGGTGTTGACCTTGACGTTATGATTGCGGGTGATGGATTGGGTGAAGTGTTCCAGCTGTTCTTTGCTGCATTCGGGTTTGAGTACGATAATCATAATAGAGTTCCTCCTGTTTCTGTCGGGGTATGCAGAGAAGCGGCGGCTGCTTTGCAAATAAAAAAGCGGAGCCACTGCTGGCTCCGCTGTCAATACCCAAAAAATTAATGGTGGATATGAAAAACCGGCTGCATGATGGAAACCGGCGTCACAGTATCGGAAGCATCACAGTGTAAAGATCTGCACGCGGAAAAAGCCCACGCCATAAAATAGCGGGGGTAACCAAAGCTGGTAAATCGTGTGGTGCAGATAGCAGCGTTCATGCTTTCGTCTCCTGTGGAAACAGACAATCCGTCTGTGATTTGTACTCTATGATACCCAGTTTTGAATGGATTGTCAAGCACTTTTGCGATTTTATCTGATAAACTAAAAAAGAATATTTGATATATTTTGCTTGAATAATACTATTTGTATTGAAAACGGCGGGGGTTTTTCAAGTCATACAGTTTTTGAGAAGATTTCTGCCCTGTTTTTTGTACGGAGGGTTTCTTGCAAAGAAACGGGACGTCCTGTATAATAAATGAGTATGATTTTCGGATCGGGCAAAAATATTGGAAGCCACGGTAATTGGTTGGAAAGGAAGAGAGCGGATGAAGACGATCGGTTTTGACAATGACAAATATCTTCGCATGCAGTCGGAGCATATCCGGGAGCGCATTTCCAAATTTGGAGGCAAACTGTATCTGGAATTCGGCGGAAAGCTGTACGATGATTATCATGCATCCCGGGTACTGCCGGGCTTTCAGCCGGACAGCAAGCTGCGGATGCTGCTGCAGATGAAGGAACAGGTAGAAGTGGTAATCGTCATCAATGCCGGTGACATCGAAAAGAATAAACTCCGCGGCGATCTGGGCATCACCTATGATGTAGATGTGCTGCGGCTCATCGATGTGTTCCGCAACTTTGGCCTGTATGTGGGCAGCGTCGTGCTGACCTGTTATCAGGGACAGCCGGTGGCTGAGGCCTTCCAGCAGCGTTTGGAAGCGCTGGGAATCCGGGTGTACCGCCATTATCCCATTGAAGGATATCCTTCCAATATTGCCAAAATCGTCAGCGACGAGGGCTATGGCCGCAATGAATATATTGAAACCAGCCGTGAGCTGGTGGTAGTGACGGCTCCGGGACCGGGCAGCGGAAAAATGGCTACCTGCCTTTCCCAGCTCTATCACGAGCATAAGCGGGGCATTCAGGCTGGCTATGCCAAATTTGAGACCTTCCCCATCTGGAACCTGCCCCTGAACCATCCGGTAAACCTGGCTTATGAAGCCGCTACCGCAGATCTCAATGACGTGAACATGATCGACCCCTTCCATCTGGAAGCCTATGGGGAGACCACTGTCAACTATAACCGGGACGTGGAGATTTTCCCGGTGCTCACCGCTATGTTTGAAAAGATTGTGGATGAGTGCCCCTATAAGTCTCCCACGGATATGGGCGTGAATATGGCCGGCAACTGCATCGTGGACGACGAAGCCTGTCGGGAAGCTTCCAGACAGGAAATTGTCCGCCGGTACTACACCGCTCTGTGCGGTCAGCGTCAGGGAACCGTGCAGGAGGATGAAGTCTACAAGCTGGAACTGCTGATGAAGAAAGCCGGTGTCACCGCTTCCGACCGGTCGGTTGTGGAGCCTGCACTGGAAAAAGCCGAAGAAACCGGTGCCCCGGCCGCAGCCATGGAACTGCCGGACGGACGGATTGTGACCGGCCGCACTTCCGATTTGCTGGGCGCCTGCTCCGCACTGCTGCTCAATGCCCTGAAAACACTGGCAGGCATCAGCGACGAAATTCACCTGATTTCCCCTGTGATTATCGAACCCATCCAGCATTTGAAGGTAGACCATCTGGGCAACCGGAATCCCCGTCTGCACACCGACGAAATCCTCATTGCTCTCTCCATCTGTGCCGCTACCAACCCCACGGCAGAGCTGGCCATGGAACAGCTGAGCGCACTGCGGGGCTGTGAAGTCCATTCTTCCGTGATCTTGTCTCAGGTGGACGAGAAGGTGTTCCGCCGTCTGGGTGTGAATATCACCTGTGAACCCCGGTACGAAAGCTGAGGGGCAATAGAAGCTTTGCTGTGAACCGGCAGCTGATTCAAATAGAACACTCCGATGAAAAGGGGAGCAGGTGGAAAATCCATCTGCTCCCTTTCTCCGATATGGATGTTATTCTACTCCATACACCTGGGCATAAATCGTCTGTTTCATGGGTTCAAATTCTGATTCTGACAGACTGCCGGGCCAGCTCATGATTTTCAGGGGAACCGGCGGCTGCCCGGACTGCATGGCGGGCTGTAAATAGGGGAATTCATTGAGAACAAAGCCCAGACGCTGGTAAAAGCCGATTCGCCGTCGGGCAATGTCCGTTTCGGGAAACTCTACTTCCAATACGGCGGGGGTGTCCTCTTCTTCCAGCCAGCGCCGCAATGCCCGGGAACCGATGCCCATGCCCCGGGTCTTTTCATTGACGGCAAAGTGCTCCGCAAATCGGAAGCTCCCAAAATGCCACACTGCCAGAAACCCCAGAAACGCTCCCTGTTCGTCTTCAAGAATGCGATAGCTGTAGGCCGGATGTTTTGCCACGCGAAGCTGGCCTTCCCGGTTCCGGTGCTCGCAGGGAGGGAAAGCCTGTTCCATCAGAGAAAAAACCGGGTCAAAGCTTTCGGCTTTTCCGGTGTGCATCAAAAAATTCATGGGTACACTCCTTTTCCAAAAAATAATATCCAATACAAGCATATCGAAGAGGATGTTTTCTGTCAACCGGTATGAAGCTCATTTCTTATTGCTTAGAACAAGCACAAGAGAATGGAAAAAGGGAAAGGGGTATGATACAATAGCAGGAAAGAGGAGTTGAAGAAATCATATGAAATATCCAAAGATGATACTGTTTGATTATGGCCATACCCTTTTATGTGAGCCCGGCTGGGACCCGGTGAGAGGAAATGAGGAATTGCTGAAATATGCGGTGAAGAACCCAAACCACTGCACCATTGCAGACGTGCAGAAGGGTACAGAGCGGATTTTCGGCGAACATATCGGAAGCATCCGCAAAATGGGATATGAGATCTGCGGGCAGGTCTGTAACCGGGTGCTGTATGAATCTCTTGGAATTGAACTTTCCCTGACGCCCCTTGAAATGGAGACGGTTTTCTGGGATGCGGCCTCCATCGGGGCCATGATGCCGGAAACGGACAAAATGCTGGAGTATCTGCGAGAAAACGGTATCAGGACTGCCGTGATCAGCAACCTGATGTGGTCGGGAGAGGCTTTGACCAGACGGCTCAACCGGCTGCTGCCGGAAAATCAATTTGAATTCGTCATGACCTCCAGCGATTATCTGGTGCGAAAGCCCAACCCCCTGTTGTTTGAAATCGCATTGCAAAAGGCCGGTCTTCGCGGGGAAGAGGTCTGGTATTGCGGCGATAATCCGAAAGCGGATATTGAAGGCGCCGCACAGGTGGGCATCTATCCCATCTGGTATGACAATGATCTGGAAAAAGGGAATCGGGACGGTTCCCACGAAAGCCCCCCGGTCTGTGAGCATGTTCATATTCATCAGTGGAGCGAAATGTTGGATTTACTGGAAAAGATAAAAGAATCCTGATAACAGCGGTGTGTTTATGGCTTTGTTTAAACAGCAGCGCTTTCAGGTTCAGGAGAAACTTTCTCTGTTCTTTGCTTTTCTAGTTGTAATCCGTCTGATTTTCGTGTATGATAATATGAGAATTCATTTAGAAATTGCAGGAGGTTTTGATTGAAATGCAGAAACGAGCATTGATCCGTTTACTGGCAGCGTCAGCCGCGCTGGTGCTGATGATTTCAGTCTGCTGTGTAACGGTTTTCGGTTATGAACCCGATACGGCAGAGAATACATACACCAACGGGACAGTTACCAAGGACGAGGAAAATCCGCCTGTGGAACCTACCCCCGATCCCACGGAAGAACCGGTCCAGACTCCCACTCCCACGGAAAAGCCTGTGCCCACAGAGAAACCCATTTCTACCCCTACCCCCACGGAAAAGCCCGCGCCCACAGAGAAACCTACACAGGCTCCTACAGAGAAACCTGATAGCACGCCCACAGTCGATCCCACTCCCGATTCCACACCGACACCGACTTACCGTCCCATGCCTACCCCGGACTCCGACCCAACCTGGAGCGGAAATCAGGGTGGAACCACTTCTCAGACCCAGGATCCTCAGAACAGCAGTCCCGACTTCGGTGATGACGACAACTCCGATCTGGTAAACGACGGCTCTGTCATCAGCAGCCTGCCGATTCCCGGTGAAACGGAGGAATCCGGTGAAAGCGGAGAATCCTCTGAGGAATCTTCCAGTAAGGCCGCAGCCGCAGGCAACAGCGGCAGCCCGCTGCTCTTCTTCGGTGGCATTGCCATGATCGTGCTGGGGGTTGCCGGACTGGGCACGGTGGTGTATCTCCAGTTTATCCGTCCCGCTATGGCAGCGAAAAAAGCAGGTTCCAAGGAGCTGTTTGTCTCTGAGGACGACGACGGATACACCGTCAGCCAGACCCCCGCAGACCCCATGAGCGATACTGCGGAAATCAATCTCCCCGATGACGGAGACGACAAAGAATAAATCTCCTTTGAAATCCTACAGGACCGGTTTTGACAGCCGGTCCTGTTTTTTCTTGCCAAAGCACCGGTTCTGTGCTACACTGAAACAAACAGAGAAAGGAACGGTATTTCGAAACATGCGCATTTGCTGATTTTTTCACACATCCATTTTGTATCAAATGGCGGGAAAGGGCCGGGGCCCTTTGTTTGTGTTGGGAAAAGCAGCATTGCAAAAAATCTGTTTTATTTGCCGGACAGGCTGGGAGAAATTTCCGGGCTGTTGTTGGCCTGTGCCGCGTTTTTTCCAACCTCCTGCCGGACAGGAGGCTTTTTTTATGTCTGAAAGAAAACTTTTGCTGACAGCCAGTCAGGTTCAAAAATCGCTGGGGGGACAGCTGATTCTTGCGTTTGACCATCTGGAAATTTACCAAGGGGACCGGATTGGAATTGTGGGCCGGAACGGAGCGGGAAAAACCACGCTGCTGGAATTGCTTTCCGGAAAACTGCTCCCTGACATGGGCAGTATCCGGCGTTTTGTACCGGTGTCCTATTTTCGTCAGATGAACCGGGAAACGGCCGCTCTCAAGGGGCAGGCTGTCCGAAAATGGGGGCTGAAAGGAAAAACAGGCCGCACTACTCTCAGCGGCGGAGAGGAAACCCGGTTGGGACTGGCTGCTTTGGAAGAGACACCAGCGCTGTTATTTGCGGATGAACCCACCGCCAATCTGGATGAAGAGGGAATTGCTCTTTGCAGAAAGGCCATCGAGAACAGCGGAGCATTCCTGCTGGTGAGTCATGACCGCCGTTTGTTGGATGAACTTTGCCGAAAAATCATCTGGGTGCAGGATGGCAAAATTCAAATCTATATGGGCAATTTCTCTGATTGTCTCCGGCAGCGGGAGAAGGAGATGGCCCGCCAACAGCAGGAATATGAGGCGTATCGAAAAGAACGGGACCGGTTGACGGAAGCGGCTGCACAACAGGCCCGGCGCTCCGCTTCCGTGCGAAAAGCGCCGGGCAGAATGGGAAATTCAGAGGCCAGACTGCACCGACGGGCAGCGGAGGAAAAATCCGAAAAGCTTTCCGGTGCACAGAAAGCCATTGAGTCCCGTCTGGCTCGGTTGGAGGTCCGGGAAAAGCCCCGGGAGCTTTCGGAAGTTCGGCTGGACTTTACTCTGACAGACCCGCCGGAAAACAGGGTGGTCATTTCCGGAAAAAACCTGTGTCTGGCGTATGGAAACCGAATTCTGTTGGAAAAAGCGTCTTTTGAAATCCCCCGGGGCAGCAAAACCGCTTTGGTAGGGCCTAATGGTGCAGGAAAAACCACCCTGCTGACGCGAATTGCAGAAGGTGCTCCGGAAATTCGGATTGCGCCGAAAGGGAAAATTGGATGGTTCCGCCAGGAACTGAAGGACTGTGACCCGGAAAAAACCGTACTGGAGACCGTTATGGAAACGGCTGTGCAGAGTGAAACGGTAATGCGACGAATGCTGGCCCAATTGCTCTTTACCCGGGAACAGATTTTTCAGAAAACCGGCACCCTCAGCGGCGGCCAGCGGGTAAAAATGCTGTTGGCTCGGCTGATGGGTTCCCCCTGCAATATCCTGTTGCTGGACGAGGCTACCAACTATCTGGATTTGGAATCGGTGGCAGCAGTCCAGACGCTGGTGCGGGATTATCCGGGAACAGTGCTCTTTGTTTCTCATGACCGGGCGTTTGTGGACGGCTGTGCGGACCGGATTCTGAAAATCGAGGGAAAAAAGCTGGTATCCTTTGAAGGAACACTGACCCAGTGGGAACAGAAACAGCCCCGGCAGGGAAGAGAGCAGATTGACCGGGCGGTGCTGGAATTGCAGATTGCCCGGACGATTTCCGCGCTTTCTACAGCACCGGAAAAAGAAAAACAGGCGCTGGAAGAGGAATTCCAACGCCTGCTGGCAATCAAAAGAAATCAGAAAATCGAATAGAGAATCAATCCCGCAGCGCCCGCGCCGCACATGACCCAAATGGGATTGGGCTTCCAGATTCGCAGTACCGCGAAAGCGGCGGCGAAAATGACCACGGCCAGAATGTCCACCGCATCGGCGGAAAAGACGATTTCTCCCGCCGGGAAAAAGGCCATGACCAGAATGGACAGCCCCGCCGAGGCAATCAGCGCCACAACGGCGGGCTGAAGCCCTTTCAGGGTTCCCTGCACCATGGTCAGATTCCGGTATTTGTAGTAAATAAACGCAAGAGTCAGCACGATGATACAGGAGGGGAAAATACAGCCAAAGGTGGCGACAGCCGCTCCGGCCGGCCCGGCAATGCGGGTTCCCACAAAGGTGGCGGCGTTGATAGCAATGGGGCCGGGAGTCATTTGAGAAATGGTGATGATGTCGGTGAATTCCGTCATGGTCATCCAGCCGTAGGTATCCACCACCTGTGCCTGAATCAGAGGAAGGGCTGCATAGCCGCCGCCGATGCTGAACAGGCCAATTTGGAAGAAGCTCCAGAAAAGCTGTAAAAAGATCACGGCTTTTTCTCCTCCTTCCGGCTCTTTTCGGTCTTTTCCCGATGCCAGGTGTCCAGCGCACCAATAACGGCACAGAACAGGATAATATAGATGACGTTGATGCTGAATACCCAGGAAGCGATAAACGCGCCAATGAGCATCAGTACCGGTAAAATCCGGCGCAGCTGGAGAATACTCCGGCTCATGGTGACCACCACATCGCAGATGACGGCGGCGACACCGGCCTGCATTCCCCGGAGAACCAGATTAACCACCCAGTTGTCCCGGAACTGGGTGTAAAACAGGGAAATGACCGACAGGATGAGGAAGGGCGGCAGGATGGTGGCCAGTACGGTGATACAGGCGCCGGGGATTCCCGCGACCCGATATCCCACCAGCACCGAAGCGTTGACCGCCATAGCGCCCGGAGTGGACTGGGCGATGGCCGTCAGATCCAGCATTTCGTCGTCTTCAAGCCAGTGCAGATGCAGCACAAATTCCCGGCGCATCAGAGGAACGATGACATAGCCGCCGCCAAAGGTGAAGGCGCTGAGGCGAAAAGTGGCCCAGAACAGCTTCCAGTAAAGCCCTTTTTCCCGAACAGGAGGGTTTTGCATACAGAACTCCCTTTCTTTTTCAAAACTTTCTAATAGCTCTATTGTACCTCTTGCGCTTTGATAAAAAAAATACTATTATTCTATCGGAACCATAACCAAATGATTATGACAGGAGGAGATTGGATGACGCTGCGCCATATTCGGATTTTTCTGGCGGTGTGCGACCATGACTGTAATGTGACCCGGGCAGCCCAGGCGCTGTATATGGCCCAGCCTGCGGTGAGCGCTGCCATCCGGGAACTGGAAGAGGAATACGGTGTGCGGCTGTTTGACCGGATTTCCCGGCGTTTTTCCATCACTGAGGCAGGACGGCGGTTTTATCAGTATGCCCGACAGATGGATGCCCTGTATGGAGACATGGACCGGGAAATGCGGGGATGGAATACCCGGGGATTGCTGCGGGTTGGATGCAGCATCACGGTGGGCTCCCGGATGATGCCGGAAATCGTCCGGACTTTTGGAGAAGACCATCCGGAAACGGAAGTGCAGGTGGTAGTGGAGCAGTCGGAACAGCTGGAAAAACGTCTGCTGCGCAATGACCTGGATTTTGCGGTGTTGGAGGGAATCGTCCACGAGCCGGGACTGGTAGGGGAAGAATTTCTGGAGGACGAGCTGCTGCCGGTGACAGCGGCGGGACAGTTCACCCCATGGGAAGCCCTTTCCCTTCCGGTGTTTCAGCAGCAGCGGTTCCTGCTTCGGGAAAAAGGCAGCGGTACCCGGGAGATTTTCGATCGTGTCACCGGAGAAGCGGGCTTTTCCGTTTCCCCGG
>CAJMOI010000009.1 GCA_905215105.1 uncultured bacterium | reverse complement strand
GAATACCGGCTGAAGCTCAAACAGCAGGAAACTGCGATGCGTGCCCTGCAGCATCAGATTAATCCCCATTTCCTGTATAATACGCTGGAGGCCATTCGGGCCAAGGCGCTGACAGAAAAAAATCCCAAAACAGCAGAGGCAATTGCCCTGCTGGGACAGTTGTACCGGGATATGGTGCGAAAAGAGGATATTATCTTTTTCTGGGAAGAAAAGGACCTGTTGGAAACCTATTTGAAAATTATGCAGCTGCGATACCCGGACAGCTTTGCCTATCAGCTCATGTTTGATGATGCGTTATTGCAGCTGAAAACCCCTAAATTCTGGATGCAGCCGCTGGCAGAGAACTTTTTCTCTCACGGTTTTGACCGATGCAGCGAGTTTAACATCCTGGTAGTCACCGCTGTGGCCGAAAAAGACGGCTGGCGGATTGAAGTAATCGACAACGGTTCCGGAATCCCTCAGGAGCAGATAACCGCCGTAAATGCCCGAATAGGCACCGGCGACGAAACCCCGGGAAATTCCATTGGCCTGCGCAATGTCTATACGCGCCTTGCCTATTATTATGGGAAGGAATTTACCATGGAGCTGCGGAATAACTCCGAAGGCGGTGCGTGTGTTTCGATTTTTATTCCCAACAAGGAGGTTTCTGATGTACACACTGCTGATCGTGGATGACGAACCGAATATTTTGATTGGAATGAAGGCGCTGATCGACTGGGAAAGCTATGGCATTACCAGAATCGAAACGGCCACCAACTGTGCGGACGGTCTGGCCCGCGCAGTGGATACCCGTCCCCAAATTGCGCTGATCGATGTCTGTGTGGGAAAGGATTTCGGACAGGATCTGGTCAAGCGCATTAAGGAATCCGGTGTGGACTGTGCCTGTATCATGATGAGCGGACACCGGGAATTCGGTTATGCCTGTGAAGCGCTGCGGTGCGGCGCCTGGGACTATCTTCTGAAGCCCATTCAGGCGGATAAGCTGATTGCCGCAGTGGAGCTGATTATCCGCGAGAAGCTTCACGGTACCATCCATCATGTTTCCAAAGAAGAGGAAGAAGACCCCGTTTTGGGGAAAAAGCTGTCGGAGCTGCCGACCTTAATCAACAAGCTGTTGGCCATGGTCCGGGCAGAATACCGGCAGAATATTACCCTGAAATCCATTGCAGACCGGCTCCGGATGAACTCTACTTATCTGGGACAACTGTTCATCAAGGAAACAGGGCTGAAATTTTCGGAATATGTGATGTTATACCGGCTGAATACAGCCCGGGATCACATCCTGTATACCGACGAAAAAATCGCAGTGATAGCGGAAGAAGTGGGATATTCCAATCTGAATTACTTTTATACCCATTTCCGCAGCTATTTTAATATGACACCTTCTGAAATGCGGCTGCATAAATCTGACGCCGTAAACAGAAAAGACTGAAAGGAGAAATCGTAATGGCAAAAATTATCGGCAACGCGCTCCCCAACATCCCCTGGCAGGACAAGCCCGAGAATCTGGACGCACCTGTTTGGAGGTATACCGAAAACCCCATTATCAACCGTCACGACCAGAAGAACGCAAACAGCATTTTCAACTCTGCTGTGGTTCCCTTTGAAGACGGTTTTGCCGGCATCTTCCGCTGCGACTCCCGTTCTGTCAGCATGGATATTTTCCCCGGCTTCTCCAAAGACGGCATTCACTGGACCATCAGCGATACCCCCGTACACTTCGAGGGCGATCCTGAGGTGACCAAGCGCGAATATCGCTATGATCCCCGCGTACTGAAGATGGACGACAAGTACTATGTCACCTGGTGTAACGGCGCTCACGGCCCCACCATCGGCATGGGCTGGACCACCGATTTCAAGACCTTCCATCAGATGGAAAACGCTTTCCTGCCCTATAACCGCAACGGTGTGCTGTTCCCCCGCAAGATCGGCGATAACTACATGATGCTGTCCCGTCCTTCCGATACCGGTCACACTCCCTTCGGCGATGTGTTCTGCAGCCAGAGCCCGGATCTGACCTATTGGGGCAAGCACCGCTGGGTCATGGGCATCATCAACGGCGACGAGTCCGCATGGCAGTCCAAGAAGATCGGCCCCGGCTGTGTGCCCATCGAGACCGATGAAGGCTGGCTGATCCTCTATCACGGCGTTATCAACACCTGCAACGGCTTCGTCTACCGCATCGGCGTTGCCCTGCTGGATCTGGACGAGCCCTGGAAGGTAAAGGGCCGCAGCCGCAACTATATCCTCGGACCCGAAGAGCTGTATGAGTGCGTAGGCGACGTTCCCAACGTGACGTTCCCCTGCGCAGCCCTCACCGATGCCGAAACCGGCAGAATCGCCATTTACTATGGCTGTGCCGATACCGTCACCGGTCTGGCCTTCACCACCGTGGATACCCTGCTCAACTACATGAAGGAGTATCCGCTCTAATCAGACAGGTTTGGCGCTTCGGCGGTTTCTGCCGGAGCGCCTTTTTTGTAGCATATTTTTTTGATGGGAGGACACAGAATGATATTTGTGAAAGAACGGCTGGAAGTCATCGCCGCACAGCTGAAAAAATTCCGCATTCCCCAGTCCTTTCAGCTGGACAGCTGGAAGGTAAAAGAGGGCTTCTGGCTTCGTCCGGAAGAAGTGGACGCAGACCCGGCGCCGTTTACAGACTTTGATTCCAAGCTCATGCACTGGTATGGACCCGATCGCCATTACTGGTTCCGCACCAGCTTCACCGTGCCGGAGAGCTATGACGGAAAAGAGCTGTGGCTGTATCTGCGCACCCAGATTGAGGAATGGGATGACGCCAAAAATCCCCAGTTCCTGATTTTTGTCAACGGAGAGCTGAAACAGGGCGCAGACATGAACCACCGGGAGCTGCTGCTGTCCCGATGTGCCAAAGCCGGAGACCAGTACACCATTGATTTGCAGGCCTATTCCGGCATTCTCCATCCGGAGTTCCGGCTGCTGGCAGATGTGCAGGAGCTGAACCCCGCCGTCAATGCCTTGTATTATGACATTCAGGTGCCTCTGTGGGCCATGGGCCGGATGGACCCCAAGGGAAAGACCTGCATTGACCTGTGCACAGCGCTGAATGATGCCATCAACCTGCTGGATATGCGGAAAGTTCCGTCCGAGGCCTTTTACGCTTCTGTAGAGGAAGCCCGGGCACTGCTGGCCAAGACCGTTTATGGAGAAATGGCCGGGGAGAAAGAGATCATCGCCAGCTGTATCGGCCACACGCATATTGACGTTGCCTGGTGGTGGACAGTGGCGCAAACCCGGGAAAAGGTCGTCCGCAGCTTTGCCACTGTGTTAAAACTGATGGAAGAATACCCGGAGTATAAATTTATGTCCAGCCAGCCGGTTCTGTACAGCTTTTTGAAAGAGCGGTATCCGGAACTGTACGCCAAAATCAAGGAGCGCATTGACGAAGGCCGCTGGGAGCCGGAGGGCGGCATGTGGCTGGAAGCAGACTGTAACCTGAGTGCAGGCGAAAGTCTGGTGCGCCAGTTCCTCTATGGCAAGCGGTTCTTCAAAGAGGAATTCGGCAAGGAAAACCGGGTGCTGTGGCTGCCCGACGTGTTTGGCTATTCCGGAGCGCTGCCCCAGATCATGAAGAAATCCGGCATTGATTACTTTATGACCACTAAGCTCTCCTGGAACCAGTTCAACATGGTTCCCAACGATACCATGATGTGGGAAGGCATCGACGGAACCCGAGTGCTCACTCACTTTATCTCCACGCTGGGAATCGGCCAGAGTGTGGAGAAGTTCTTCACCACCTATAACGGCTCTCTGCATCCTGATGCCATCATGGGCGGCTGGGAACGCTATCAGAATAAGGAAATGAACAATGATATCCTCATTGCCTATGGCTATGGTGATGGCGGTGGCGGCCCCAGCCGGGAAATGCTGGAAACCGGACGCCGGATGGAAAAGGGTGTCAAGGGCATTCCCACCGTGCGTCAGTGCGGCGCTCGTCAGTATTTTGAGGAGCTGGAAGCCCGTGTCAAAGACAGCCGCCGTCTGCCGGTGTGGACCGGGGAATTCTATTTTGAATATCACCGTGGAACCTATACCAGTATGGCGCGGAACAAGCGCAGCAACCGCAAGAGCGAATTCCTGCTCAGCGATTTGGAGCTGCTCAGCGTGCTGGCCGGAGAAAAAGGCGTGGAGTATCCCGCCGAAGCTCTGGAGAGACTGTGGAAAATTGTGCTGCTGAACCAGTTCCACGATATTCTGCCCGGTTCCTCCATTGCGGAAGTCTATGAGGTGACGAAGAAAGAGTATGCCCAGCTGGCTCAAGAAGGCGGCGAGCTCCTGCGGGCACGCCAGCAGGCTGTGGCCGGAGAAGGCGACGGCGTGACCGTGTTCAACACCACCGGCTTTGCCTCCAATGGAATGGTTCGTCTGCCGGAAGGCGTTTCCGCTCTTTCCGGCGCCGATGTGCAGGAATACGATGGCGCGGCTTATGCCTGGGTAAAGGAAGTTCCCGCCAAGGGCTGGCGCACCTTTGCCAGAGGGGAAGCCCAAGAGGGCAGCTCTCCCTTTGTGCTGGGAGAGAAAGACGGCTGCATGACCATTGAAACCCCCTTCTATCAGGCTGTGATCGACAGCGAGGGCATGTTTACCTCTCTGTTTGACAAGGAAAACGGCCGGGAAGTCTTTAAACCCGGAACCCGCGGCAACCGGATGCGGGTCTTTGAGGACAAGCCCATTTATTACGATAACTGGGATATCGATATTTACTATACGGAAAAGGGTTGGGATCTGACAGAGATTTCTCGCATGGAGTGGACTGCTAACGGCCCGTTGTTTGCAGAATTGACCATTGAGCGGGATTTCATGCAGTCCCGCATGAAACAGCGCATTCGCTTCTATGCAGAGGATCGCCGCATTGATTTTGATACCTGGGTGGACTGGCACGAGCCCCAGACCCTGCTCAAGGTCTTTATGCCCGCCGATGTCCATACCGATGAGGCCTCCTTTGATGTGCAGTTCGGCAATGTGACTCGCAAGACCCACGCCAACACCAGCTGGGATCAGGCACGGTTCGAGAGCTGCGGCCACAAGTGGGCCGACGTGTCCGAGGGCGGCTACGGTGTTTCCATTCTCAACGACTGCAAATACGGCCATTCTGTCAAGGAAAGCGAGCTGTCTCTGACCCTCATCAAGTCCGGTATTGAACCCAACCCCAACACCGACAACGAGGAGCATGTGTTCACCTACTCCCTGTATCCCCACGCTGGCGGCTGGAAAGAGGGTGGCACGCAGGCAGAAGCCATCCGCCTGAACCAGCCCATGACCGCAGTGGCAGGAGGACAGGCCGGAAACGCCTTCTCCTTTGTGTCTGCCGATCACGATAATGTGATTCTGGAAACGGTCAAGGCCGCAGAAAATGGCGACGGTGTGATTCTCCGCGTCATTGAGGAACAGAACAAGCGCACCAACGTGACGCTGACTCTGGGTCGTGAAGTCAGAAGCGCAGAGGACTGCGACTTGATGGAAAACAAGACCGGCGAAGTGGACGTGAAGGGCCACACCCTGTCCTTTACCATCCGTCCCTATGAAATCAAGACCATTCGGGTGCGTTTCTGAAAAATCCGCTGACTTTTTTCCCGGGATGTGATAAAATAGGGAAAAGAGTGAAACAGAGGAGGAATTGGGGATGTTTTGCCGACATTGCGGAAAGGATAACCCGCCGGACGCCAGATTTTGCGAGCAGTGCGGCGAGGAGTTGATGGAAGGTTTTGCGCCTGCTCAGACTCCGCCGCCTCAAAATCGGGCGCCTGTACAGGACACGATGAGCGGCGTGGACCGTTGGGCCAATGGCTTTGATGTCCAGCCGGGAGACGAAGAGGAACCGCCCCGGAAAGGGAAGAAAAATCCCCTGCCGCTGGTGTTGGCTATTGTCGGAGCCGTGGTAGTGCTGGGAGTGGGCGGCTATTTTGGCTGGAATTTTTTCCAGTCCCAGAGCATGACCGGTGCACCTGCGGAAACGCCTGTCCCGGTTTCCCAGACAGAATCCTCCTTGCCGGAAGAAACGGAAACGCCTGTGCCCACCGAAGCGCCTCAGACCTCCGAAAGCAGTTCACAGGAGCCGGTGGAAAAGGTACAGGTGATCGTGCTGAAGGAAGACCGCTCCATTACCGATGAAACCGGCGGAGTTCTGGCGAAAATTTCCTTCCAAAAGCCGGTTTTGCAGGACGGGGCCTATTCGTCCATCAATCAGTCCATCCAGAAAGTCTGTGAGGACTTTCTGGGACAAAAGGCTGCCATTCAGAAGCAGCTGGAAAAGAACCCGGAAATGGGAACCGTAGAAGCTCCCTATCTGTACACCTCTGAAACCACTATTACCCGCCGGGAACGGGGCATTTTCAGCGTTCGTCTGGATCAGACCGAAACAACGGAAAACGGGAATATCCAGACGGTACGGGGAATGACCTTTGACCTGGAAACCGGAAAACAGCTCCGGCTGACGGATTTGTTCTCCATGGAGGAAAAAGAGCTGACAGCAAAGCTGTCCGACACGCTGGACGAGTATATGGCGCGAAACTCTGACAAAAGCTGGACGGCGGACGGAAAGGCTTTCATGGAACGTGTAAGCCTTAACGACCTTGCCTTTTATGTGGAAGGGGACACCGTGTATCTGTGCATTTCCGGAGGGGAACTGAGCGATTCCAATGACCCCGTTGTGGTTCCCTGTGCACTGGAATTCTGAAAGTTTATGAAAAATAGTAACGCCCGCTGTACATGAACCGATGTACAGCGGGCGTTTTGTTGTCTCAGAAAGATTATCCGAAGATGGTCTGATACAGGCGATAGCCGCCGGAAAGGTTATACACATCATAGCCGTTCTGCATCAGGATACGGGCGGCAATATAGCCGCGCAGGCCGATCTGGCAGGTGACGTAAATGGTCTTGTCCTTGGGGATTTCGTCCAGACGGTCACGCAGGGAATCCAGCGGGATATTGACGAAACCGGGAATAGTGCCGGCCAGATATTCCATGGGATTACGGGTATCCAGCAGGAAAGCATTGGGGTCTTTGCTGATTTTCTCAATGTCGTGCCAGTGGAAGGTCTTCACCAGACCACTCATCATGTTTTCAATGACGTATCCGGCCATGTTCACCGGGTCTTTGGCGGAACCAAAAGGCGGTGCATAGCACAGCTCCAGCTCGGTCAGGTCTTTGGCGGTCATGCCTGCACGGATAGCGGTAGCGAACACGTCGCAGCGCTTATCCACACCGTCGTTGCCCACGATCTGCACGCCCAGAATCTTGCCGGTGTCCTTCTCGAAAATGGTCTTGATGGACATATTGGTGGCGCCGGGATAATAAGTAGCGTGGTTAGCGGAGAAGGTGAAGGACTTCTCATAGTTCAGGTGCAGGGCCTTGGCGGTCTTTTCGGTGATGCCGGTGGAGGCGACAGCCAGATCGAACACTTTCAGGATGGAAGAGCCCTGGGTACCGGTGTAGCGGCTGGGAATCCCGCAGATATTGTCGGCGGCAATGCGTCCCTGTTTGTTGGCGGGGCCTGCCAGCGGAATATATCCCTTTTCGCCGGTGACAAAATGGGTAATCTCAATCAGGTCGCCCACGGCATAGATGCCGTCTACGCCAGTTTCCATGGCGGAATTGACGATCAGCGCACCTTTGGCATTGGCGGGGAGTCCGGCCTTCACGGCAATTTCGGAAGCGGGACGCACACCAATGGCCATGACCAGCAGGTCGGCGTCGATGGTTTCGCCGTTGACGGTCAGGGAAACGCCGGTTTCGGTGTCCTCAATCTTCTGCAAAGCGCTGCCCAGCAGCAGATGCAGTCCCTTCTGGCGCATATGGCCGTGCACCTGTACCGCCATGTCGGCGTCAATGGAGGGAATCACCTGATTGGCCATTTCCACCAGTGTCACGTCCATACCCAAGTCGCGGAGGTTTTCGGCTACTTCCAGACCGATAAAGCCGCCGCCTGCGACCACCGCTTTTTTCGCCTGATGCTCTTCAATATAGGTTTTGACCGCCACGGTGTCGGGGATATTGCGGACGGTAAACACCTTTTTAGAATCGATGCCGGGGATGGGGGGCATGGCAGCGTCGGCGCCCATGGAGAGAATCAGGGAATCATAGCTCTCCTCGTATTCTTCGCCGGTGTTGTGGTTGTGGATGGTAATGGTTTTGTTGTCGGGCTGAATGGAAACCGCCTCGCTGAACACCCGGACATCTACATTGAAGCGGGCCTTGAAGCTCTCGGGGGTCTGAAGGGTCAGTGCAGCGCGGTCCTGAATGGTGCCGCCCAGATAATAGGGCAGGCCGCAGTTGGCAAAGGAGATATAGGGGCCACGTTCCACCACGACGATATGTGCGTTCTCGTCGAGACGGCGCAGACGGGCTGCGGCAGAAGCGCCGCCTGCCACACCGCCGATGATGACAACTTTCTTCTGTTTCATAGAGATCGGTCCTTTCTACATTTTATTGATCGTATTGATATCAGTCGTCACGGAGAGAATTCATTCCTGTCCCCGATTTTTAGCCTTACAGATCAGCTGGGTCATGGTGCCCATGGGGCAGTACACACACCAGGAGCGGGGCTTGAACATGGCCATGGTGAGAATTCCCAGCACCGTAGAAGTGAGCATAACGCTGTAAAAGCCAAAGGCAAACTGTGCCGCCCACGGCGTTACCAGTCCATCGGTATAAGCCCACTGCCACGGCAGGCGGAAAGTCCACAGCAGGGTTACGGTCTCCTGTAAGCTGTTGCTTCCGGCGAACACCAGCCAGGTGACGTACAGCATATTGAAAAACATAATCATAAAAAAGGTGAGGAACCCGTACCGGAACCACTTGGAGCGAATCCATGCCGGAATAGGCTTATTGCGGGAGAGATGGAGCTTTTCCCCCAGCAGGCTGAACAGCTGCCCGCGGCCGCAGTATTTGTTGCAGTAGGCTTTGTTGCCGCGAATCACCGAGATCAGCAGCGGGACGATAAAGCAGATCAGCCCCAGCCACGCAAACAGGATGTTGACAAAACCCAAAATCAGATACAGCCCGGACGCAATCCAGAGCCAGTCATACCAGCGTGTTTTTGTTTTCATATTGCTACCTCCCGGGAAATCATCGAAATCACGTCAGCGGGACATTTTTTCGCACACAGCCCGCATCCCACACACAGTTCCGGGTCAATCACCGCATATACACCCCGGGGAATCGAAATCGCCTTTCGCGGGCACGCCTTCATGCAGCACCCGCAGGCCACACACTCTTTTTGGAAAACCTGCGCCAGTTTCTTTGCCATAAAACGCTCCTCCTGTTTCTTGCTCGTATGGGTTTATCATAGCACTTTTTCTCTGGGGCTTCTGTGCGCTGGTCACAGAAAGAAATTTTTTGATGTAAATTCGATTTCAAAATATACATACGGTATAATTGAAAACCACTGAACAACGTGCTATAATCAAAAATAGAATCAATGAAGGAGGGTGAACGCGTATGCGGACACCGCGAATTAACGGCCGGGTGCAGTAACCGCAGATCATCGACTGCATTCGGCAAATCAGGATGATCGGGAGACTGCACCCCTTCTATTCTTATCAATCAAAATTGGAAGGAGCAATCTCTGTGAATCAACTGAACCATCAGGAAAAACAGGCGCTGTATCGCCTTTGGAAAGAAGAAGAGGCCGCGACCTTTACGGGCTGGGATTTTTCCCATCTCAACGGCCGCTGTCAGGACGGGGAACTCCCGTGGAACTATGAATCCATGGCCCGTTCGCTGCTGTGCCCGGAGAAAGAACTGCTGGACATGGGTACCGGCGGCGGGGAATTTTTGCTGACACTGGGACACCCCGGGGAACACACCACGGTAACGGAAGGGTATCCGCCCAATGTGCAGCTGTGCCGACAGCGGCTGGAACCGCTGGGCATCCGAGTGGTGGAAGCGAGTGGGGAAGAACTGCTTCCACTGGAAAGCGGCCGTTTTGATGTCATCCTGAACCGCCACGAGGATTTTCGGGCGGAGGAGATTTTCCGGCTGCTGAAGCCCGGCGGAGTGTTTCTCACCCAGCAGGTGGGCGGCCAAAATGACAATGATCTTTCCCGGGTCTTGATTCCCGGATTTGTGCCCCAGTATCCCCACCATACGCTGGCAAACAACCGCCGCCTGCTGGAAGAAGCTGGTCTGGTGATACGGGAAGCGAAAGAGCATTTTTCGCCCATCCGTTTTTTTTGACGTGGGAGCGCTGGTCTATTTTGCGAAGATTCTGCCGTGGGAATTCCCGGGATTTACGGTGGACGGTTGTCTCGAAACCCTGTTTCGGCTGGAAGAGCAGCGCCGCCGAGACGGTTTTCTGGAAGGGACAGAGCACCGCTTTTTGCTGCTGGCGGAAAAACGGTAACAGACTATTATATTATATAGAAAGGGAAGTGTATCGATGGCAGGGAAAAGCAACTGTGACTGCTGTGCCAGTTATGTGTTTGACGATGAGTATGGCTATTACCGGTGCGACGTGAATTTGGACGAGGACGAGATGGAGCAGTTCCTGCGGGGGACGTTGGACAACTGCCCGTACTATCAGCCCTACGACGAGTATAAGATCGTACAGAAACAGAACTGAATACTGAAAAATGAAAAGCGCGCTTTGGGACTCTTTTGTCCCGGGGCGCGCTTGCTTTTTACAGGGGAAGATTGTAACAAAGGGGGATGCATTGGTTACAAAAGTTACAGAGAAATCGAAAAAATCTCAAAAGAAAACCGGAATAATATTCACACATTTGATTTTCACCAGTGTAAAAAGTTTTAAAAATCCCCGGTATTACTGAGTTTATAAAAAGTGAAAGCGTTTGATTTTTGCGGATTTGTGTATAATTATTCAAAAATCAATGGAAATTCTAACGGTAACAAGTTTGTAACCTTTAAATTGTGTCACTTTGCACAGCGCATTTTCCCGGTCTCCGACAGAAAAGCGGGGATTCCGGAAAAAAAACCGCTTTTATTTCAAATTTTAATTCTCAGATGGATTATTAAAAATACAATATGTAGCAGTTTGCACAAAATTATAAAGATTACAAATTTGACATTCGGAAAAACGACGCATATAATACCACTCGAGCGTTGGAAATCCCCAGCTGTTAGTACGCTGCGGTGCTTTTGGCACCCGGCCAGGACAAAAGGAGAAGTACCCATGCAGTTTTATAAAGACCTGAAAAAAAGAATGAGCACGCTGGCTCGGAACCTGACGGCCCTGTCCATTATGATGATGGTTTGCATCGGCTCCGTCGTAACGGTGATGGCCAGTACCGTGGAAGTCACCATTGTGGACAACGGGGAGAAAACCACGGTCAGTATGATCAACCCCACAGAAGAGGGTGTTGTGGATACCGCCGTTCAGTATGAGAAAATGGAACCCGTTGCGAATGGCGATGAGGTGTCCTTTGATGAGGAGACCTGGACTCTGACCGTTCGCCGTCAGCTGAATGCAGCTGTCACGGCCGATGGAGAGACTCGCACCGTTGCACTGCACTATGGTGATACGGCAGCTTCCGCAGTGGAAAAGGCCGGTTTCACGCTGGGAGAGAACGATGTTCTTTCCATGGACGAAAACACCGTGCTGAAAAAGGACGCAAAGCTGTCCATTACCCGTTATTACTACGTCAATGTCACCGCAGACGGTGAAAGCCACCGGCTGCTGGTCAAGGAAGGCGATGTGGCTTCTGCCCTGAAAGCCGCTTCCATCGAACTGGGAGAGGAAGATCTGGTGGATACCGATTTGACCGGTTCCGTCAGCGAGGGCCAGGAAATCACCGTTTCCCGTGTGACCTATGAAGAAGAAACCAAAACCGAAGCGGTGGACTATACCACCAAAGAGGTGAAGTCCGATTCCCTGTATACCGGCGAAACCAAGGTGCAAACCGAGGGCGTCGAGGGAGAGCGGACCATTGTGTACCGGAACAAGCTGATTGACGGCAAGGTCGTGGAGACCGAAGAAATCTCCAACGAAGTGACCCGCGAGCCGGTGGAAAAAGTCGTGCTGGTTGGCACCAAAACCCGCCCCTCCGGATATGCCAGCATTTCCGCTGACGGTACCCTGATCGACCACAACGGCAACAAAATTTCCTATAAAAGAGCGCTCACCGGACGCTGCACCGCCTATACCGGCGGCGGCTGGACCGCAACCGGACGTCCGGCACAGTATGGCAACATTGCTGTGAACCCCGATGTGATCCCCTATGGCTCCAAGCTGTATATCTGTTCCCCCGACGGTTCCGTCGTGTACGGATACGCTACGGCCGCAGATACCGGCGGATTCGCCAGCATGGGATACATTATGGCGGACCTGTATTTCGACACCTATGCGGAATGTGCCAACTTCGGTGTTCGGAATATGACCATCTATATTCTGTAATCACGTACAGACGAAAGCCCGACGGAATTTTCCGCCGGGCTTTTTTGCTGTCTGCCTTGCAATGGGGCAGAGGGTAGGATACAATAAAAGAAATCCAAAGAAAAAGGACGCACCTTCAAAAAACGAAAAAATGTTCGATTTTTTGCGCCGGAAATCTTGCTTTTTCGACGCAGCCATGGTATGATGGAACTGAAATCGAACATATGAGCGAATTTTTGGAGGGATTGTCATGATCAATCTGGTGAGCGGACTGGTACTGGTGGCGGCGGTTGTGGCCATGGCATTGAAATATCGCCCGGTGGCTCGAGATAGCCTGCTGGTTTGCGGCATTGGACTGCTGATGGGTGTGCTGTCTCTGGTGATGAGCGACGGGCTTTTGGAGCTGCAAATGGTGGAACAGGCCATGCAGCTGGTAGTGTTGGGCTGCTGTTTCGTCCAGCTCCGCAAGGAAGCGGCACTGCGGAAAAAACAGCGCGCCATGCGCAAACGTGCCCAGCGCCGTGAGCTGCCTCATCCGGTGGGCCCGGAGGATTCCAGAGCCTGTGCCTGACGGCAGGTGATACAGGCAAAATGACAGGGAGTCTTTTTCTTTGGAAAAAACCAGGGAAAGAGGTTCATCATGGATTATGTCTATGCGGCCATGTGGCTGATTGTGGGATTGATTTTGATTTTTCGTTTGGGAAAGGAAAACCGGGTATTTTACGTTGCCGGAGGATTTTTCCTGATTCTCAGCGGCTGGTGGATTGCGAATATTGTTTCGCCGGAAGATCTGTTTGCCGGTACCTGGGGCATTGTGCTGCGGGTGATTACGGCAGTGGCGCTGGTGATTCTGTGTGTGGTATTCTGGCAGCACTATCAGAAAGACCGGGCGGCCTTTGAAAAGAAAAAGCAGGCGGAAAAAGCGGCACAGCCGGAAGAAAAAAAGCCCGATGATACCGGGAATGACACATGGTAAATTCAGTGGGGACCGTGGTCCTGAAGGTAGCGGAGCTGTTTTTGATGATCGGCGTGGGCGTGGTGTGTGCCCGAATGGGAATGCTGACCCGCAGAGGTGTTAGTCAATTGACCTCCCTGCTGCTGTACATTGTAGCGCCCTGTCTGATTGTGGCTTCCCTTTCCGGACAGCACGACGATATTGAACCGGCGAATCTGGGGCTTGCTTTCGGTCTTGCCATCGGTGCGCACCTGTTGGCCATCGGGATCAGTCAGCTGCTGTTTTCCAGACAGCCGGACGGAGTTCGACGGGTGCTGCGGTTTGCAGCGGTTTATTCCAATACTGGATTTATGGGGCTGCCGCTGGTACAGGCAGTCGTAGGAGAGTCCGGCGTGGTCTATGCGTCGATTTTTATGGCGGTTTTCAATGTGTTTGTGTGGACCCACGGATTTGGATTGATGAGCGGCGGAAAGCGCTCGGATGTGAAAAAGATTCTGTTGAACCCCGGCGTGCTGGCGCTGCTCGTTGGATTGCCCCTGTTCTTTTTTGGCTGGGAGCTGCCAGAACTGATTGCTGTGCCGGTAGAGGGTTTTGCCGCGTTAAATACCCCGCTGGCCATGATTGTCATTGGGTGCAGCATTGCCCGCATTCGCCCTCGGGAGCTGTTTTGCGGAAAGACCCTGTTTGCCCTGTGCGGTGTGCGGCTGTTGTTCATACCCGCTGTGTTTCTGGCAGCAGGTGCCCTTGTTTGCCGGGATCCGGTTTTGCTGGTAACTTGTGTCATACAGGCCAGTGCACCGGTAGCGGCCAATATCGTGCTGTTTGCCACCCAATTTGGCGGGGACAGCCGGCTGGCGGCACGGTTGGTGGCAGCCACGACCCTGTTTTCCGTGGTGACTATGCCGCTGTTTGTGGTCATCAGTCAGTGGCTGTGCGGCGGGGCGTGAACCCTTTTTCAAAAATTTGCATACCATAAAAAAGCGGCGGGAATTTCCCCCGGGGCCTGCCGCTTGATGATAGGCCTCTCTGTATTGCCGGTACAGAGAGGCTCTTGATTTTGATGGTCATTTGGGGCAAAATACAGGACAAATCTTGCAATGAAAGGGGAAATACGGTAGAATAAAGGGGAAATAATATCATTCTATAAATAGTATAGAAGAAAAAGAAAGTGAAAGAAAAGAAAAACGAGGTAGTAAAAGTATGAAAATCGCTCCTTCTGTTCTGGCGGCGGATTTTACCCGCCTGGGTGAAGAAATCAATCGGGTGTCCAAAGCGGATTACATTCATCTGGACATTATGGATGGCCATTTTGTGCCCAATATCAGCTTTGGACACGAGCTGGTAGCTGCCCTTCGCCCTCTTTCTTCCGTTCCCTTTGACGTTCATCTGATGATGGATCATCCCCTGTTTTATATCCCCAGCGTGGTCAGAGCCGGTGCGGATCTGATCACTTTCCATGTGGAATGCTCTGATTCCATCTCCGAAACCATCGACGCCATTCATCAGGGCGGTGCAAAAGCCGGACTGGTACTGAAACCCGGTACACCGGTGGAAACCCTGTGGCCCTGGTTGGATCGGATTGATATGGTGCTGGTCATGACGGTGGAGCCGGGCTTCGGCGGACAGAAATTCATGCCTGCCATGATGGACAAGGTGCGTGCCATCAAAGAAAGAGCCCCCCAGATGCTGATTGAAGTAGATGGCGGCGTCAATGATGCCACCATTCCCCAGTGCGTGGAAGCCGGAGTGGATATCTGTGTGGCCGGTACCGGCGTGTTCCGTGCGGAAAACGCAGAGGAAGCCCTGATCAGATTGCAGTCATACGGAGCGTAACAGCCGGTTTTCCGGCGCGTCGCACAGGAAACGTCCGTGCTCCCGGGTTTGTGCGGCACACAGCCCTCCGCCTGTAAACCGACCATATTCTTCCATCGACCGGCGAAAGGCCGGGAATTGGGAAAAGGGAATTTCCGCAATTATCCGCCATTCACTGCCATTTTGGACAGGCCAGTGATACAGCGCGGTGTTTCCGTGGGGAAACCGGCGCAGGATAGCTGCGGCGGAAAACAGGGCTTCGGCTTCGCTGAACCGAAACACCGCGATGCGGTGGGGAGATTTGGGCAGAAAATGGCCCCGTCCCCGAGAGGACAGGAGCACGGACTCCCCTGAAATCACCGCGGAGGCGCGCAGCAAAATTTTTCTGCCCCCAAGGGAAATCCCATATCGCCGGCTGATTTCCCAGAAAATCCGTGCCGCAGTCAGGCGGCCATGCAAACTGGGCCATGGACAGGCGCCCAGTCCCAGACTTTGGGTTTCATCCCGGGAGAGAAGCACCAGAAACCGGGACGGATCGAGAATCTGAACTTTCATTGCGGACACCTGAAAAAATGCAGAAAAAGGAGTATGCTATGAAACGCTTTTTCCAAAAGGGTATCGGCGCTTTTCAGGGCCGGACGGCTGCCGACCGGGAATTGACCCGGTGGATGCCCCAGCGTCTGCTGGTGCCGTTGTATCCACAGGGGGCCGGACTGATTGCCCCCGGAACGCTGGTGAAAAAATATACCCGTTTGGGAGAAAACGGCGGCTTTGCTCCGGAAAAGGGCGTAGTACAGGGGTATCAGGAAATGAACCATCCCCTGCTGGGAAAAGTGCTGTGCGCAGTGATGGAGCTGAACCCGGACGAAAGCGGCCGGGAACACGGCAGGAAAAACGGCAAAAAGATGCTGTCTCCTGCCGATATTATTCGCATTGCCCGGGAATTTGCCATTATTGAAGAGTGTTCCGGCGAGTTTTTATGGAAGCGGCTGGAAATGTGGAGACAGGAAAAGAGGACCCTGATGGCCGCTGACCTGTTGGAAGATGACCGGGGAGATACGGCAGTTCCGGCTTTTTACCGCAAGAAAAAGGACGCGATCAAAAAGGGGCTGCAATATGCCGCAGAGGCGGCAGGCATGAAGGAAAAACGGATTGCCTGGAATACCCGGGCGCTGGAAAAGGACGTTCCCCCGGAGTTGTCTCTGCCTCTGCCTCTGGAAAAGCGGTATCCCGCGTGGGTGCTGTATCAGAACCGTACCGGCAGGCAAGCGGCGCTGGTGGGGATTCAGGCACTGGCTGCGCTGGCAGAAGCCATTGAACAGGGAGTTCCGCCGGTCTGGACAGCAGTGCGGGTGGCCGGAGAGGCTGTGCCTCAGGCGAAAAATCTGCTGGTGCCGGTGGGGACTCCGGTTGCGTCCCTGCTGGAATTCTGCGGAGCAGGCTCACTGCCTTGTCAGGCGGTGATGGGAAGTGCCTTTACGGGCTTTACTGTACCCGACGGGGACACGGCGGTGACCGTTACCACCCGAAGCATCACCACCTGGAAAAACCAGGAGGAACAGCTGGAAGGGGAGGATTTCCCCTGTATTGGCTGCGGAAAGTGCCGGGAAGCCTGCCCTATGGGGCTGGAACCTTGGGTGGTACAGGAAGCGCTGGGTCAGGACCCGGTGCCTCAGGAGATGCTGTGGAGAGTGGAGGAGTGCTGCCAGTGCGGCGTGTGCCGGGCAGTCTGCCCCTCCGGAATTGATTTGACCGCCTGCATGAAGCAGGCGATGGAGCTGCGGAAAAGAGGTGGCGTGGAATGAGACTGGTGCAGGGGCCGCCCCGGTTTATCCGGGAAAGCCACTCTTCCCGGGCTGTGATGGGGGATATGCTGCTGGTGCTGCTCATGACCTGTGTGCTGCCGGTGGTGTATCACGGATGGCGGGCAGCATGGCTGGTGCTGTTCTCCATGGCGGTTTGTATGGGCTGCTACATTCTGTTCCAGCTGGTAACAGTGCGGAGTATCCGGATTACCGATGCGTCTCCCCTGATTACCGGCGCGGTGATCGCGTTATTGATGCCGGCAAACATCCCTTTCTGGGTGGTGGCCGCAGCAGATGTCTTTGCCATTTTGGGGGCAAAGGAACCGTTTGGCGGAACGGGGCGAACTCCCTTTAACCCGGCCGCGGCAGGCGTGGCTTTTGTCACGGTGCTTTGGCCGGAGCGGGTGTTCTCCTATTATTCTATGAACATAGGGCAGCATCTGACCCTGTCGGCGGATTCCCTTTTGACAACCGCGTCTCCGGCGGCCATGCTGCGGGACGGAATTCAGCCGGGGATGATGCCCTTTGAAATGCTGTGGGGCCGGTATGAGGGACCTATGGGAGCCACTTCGGCGGCGGTGTTGGGAGCGGGTCTGCTGTTTTTGCTGGTGCGGAAAAGCGCCGACTGGCGGGCACCGGTTTGTTTTACCGCGGCTGCGGCTCTGTATGCGGCCATGTTCCCCCGGCTGTCCATGGGGTCAGTGATTTCCGTGAAATATGAACTGCTGGCGGGTTCGCTGCTGTTCTGTGCCTTTTATATGATAACGGACCCCTGTACCAGTCCCAGAACCGGAGAAGGCCGGTGTATCTGGGGCGCTTTGGGCGGTGTGCTGCTCATGCTGCTGCGGTGTTACGGCGGCTTTGAACAGGGTGCCTGTTTTGCCGTGCTGCTGATGAACGCTCTCTCACCTCTGGTGGATCGGGCGGTGCTGTATTGCAGAAGAGAAATGAGAAAGGAGGGACAGAGCCGTGAAGTCCGCTCATCCAAACCGTAACAGCTGGCAAAGGGCTTTTATGGACGGATTCTGGGGCCATCATGTGGTGCTGGCCGGCGGAACGGGGCTGTATCTCATCATTTCCGGCGGACGGACCATCCGCAGTGCGCTGCTGCTGTCGGTGCTGGTCTTCTGTATGGTAGTGCCGCTGTGGCTGTTGGGCAGTGTTTTGTGCCGCAAAGCTTCCCCGTGGCTGCGCCTTCCGCTGCTTTTTATGGCGGCCTCGGTGCTGTATTTGCCGTTAGGATTGGCGTGTTGGCAGCTGTTTCCCTCACTGGTAGAGAGCTGGGGACTGTGCGGTGCAGTGCTATCGGGAAACGCACTGTTCCTGACAGGAACTTCCCGCCGTTTTCTGGGACAATCCCTCCGTTCGGTGCTGGGAGAAGCGATGGGCAGCGCAGCAGGATTCAGCTGTGTGCTGCTGGCGGTGTCGCTGGGCTGGAAACTTCTGGACGGCATGGGGATGCAGGAAGGGAGTACAGCTTTTGACCGTGCGCCGGTGCTGATGGTTCTGCTGTTTCTGGCGGTACTGGCCGCAGCGGCTCAGTACTGGAAGAATCGGAATCGCAAAAAACAAAAAGGAAAGGGGGATCTGCTGTGAAGGAGCTGACACAGCTATTACTGGCGGCGTTTGCCGCCGTTACAGTGGAGAACCTTTTCTTTTCCCGGGGAATGGGATTTGACCGGATTCTGCAAAGTGCCCGGCGGGGGCGGGAAATCGGTACCTTTTCCCTGCTGATCGGGCTGTTTTCCCTGTTATCGGGACTGATTGCCGGACCCCTGAACCGGATGCTGCCGGATTCCCTGTGGTGGGTGCCGGTGAGCGCAGGGGTGACGGCAGTGTGCTGTCTGGCGGTGAGTCTGGTGACAGCCTGCGGGTTTCCGGCGCTGTATCGGAAAATCGGCTGGTGTCTGGCGCCGGCGGCAGTCAATACGGTGGTACTGTCCATTCCCATTCTGACCGCATCAAGAGACTGGAGCCCTTGGCAAACGGCGGGCTTTGCAATCGGCACCGGATTTGCTTTCTGGTGCGCAGCCTGGCTGCTTGCAGAAATGATTCCCCGGTTCCGTCATATGAGTATGCCGGCTGCATTTCGGGGAATGCCTGCGGTGTTTCTCTATCTGGCTATTCTGGTGCTGGCCATGATGGGCTTTGCCCAAAATTGACCGGAACATAAAAAAGGAGCTTTTCACAGTGGAAAAGCTCCTTTTTTGATGGGCAAAGACTCAATAGCCCAATTCATTCACAACCGACAGCACATTGTCTTTTTCGGAAATATCCACGGCGGAAGCCAGCACAGTGCTTCCCATGCGGATAATGGAGTAATAAGACTCTTCCGTTTCCGCCGTATAGCGGGTATAATAGGAGGAGTCCACATGCTCCGGCTTTGCATCGTCGGGCAGGTTGTTTTTCAGATTGGTCAGAGCCGTTTTGGCGTCGGATTCACTGGAACAGACATAAAACACCATGGCAGAGTCGTCTTTGCTTGCCATATGAATGCTTTCCACACTGCCGGCTTCCTGTTCTTCTACAGTATAGCCGACTTTTTCAGCAGCGGTCTGAAACTGTTCTGCAGTGGCGGCGCTTTTGGCGGAACATCCGGTGAAGACAATGATGGAGAGGATCAGAAGGGGACAGATCCAGGAAAAAATGGTTCGTTTCATGGGGGAAACCTCCGGAAAGTAAATTCAGCTTTTCACGAAAGCTGTTGTTGACTGTTTTCTATTATATCATGAATCGGAAAAAAAGAATCAATAATATGTGACAAAACGGGTTTGCGGGAAAGATTTGTCGGGCTGTGTCGAATCAAAACAGCCCCGAAAGGGACAGGAGGCGTTTACAGTGAAGATTGCCATATTGGACGATCAGAAGGAAGATCGGGAACAGGCCGCAGCGCTGTTAAGACCGGCGCTGGAGTATCGGGGGATTGATCCGGAGTTGGGGCTGTTTTCCGGTGGAGAAGAGTTTTTCCGGTATTACACCAAAGGGAAATACGAAATGATATTGCTGGACCTGTATATGGAGAAGGACAGCGGCATGGAAATTGCCCGGGAGCTGCGCCGCCGGGGAGAAGAATGTCAGCTGGTGTTTATCACCAACAGCCGGGACAGTGCCGTGGACAGCTATGAGGTGGATGCCGCCTACTATCTCATCAAGCCGGTGACGGCAGAGGGGATGGAAGCCATGATTTCCCGGTGTCTGAAGCGAATGGGACAGCAGCCCAATACGGTGGAACTGCTGATTAACCGGAGCACCGTCCGGGTTCCCGTTGACCAGATTCTGTGGGCCAATACCTTTCAGAATGCCATTCATCTCCACACAGATGACGGAGAGCTGAAAACCTATATGACCTTTGAGAAATTTACCCGGCTGTTGTCCGGATACGAGAATTTTCTGGCCTGTTACAAAGGGTGTCTGGTGAATATGGACCGGATTGACTGCGTTACAGAAAGCGATTTTCAGATGGATAACGGGGATCTGGTGCAGATTAAAAAGCGGGGAAAAAATCTGATTAAGCGCCAGTATACCCAGTATCTGTGCAAAAAAGCCTCTCAGGAATGAGAGGCTTTTTTCATGGATTCAGGAGTTTTGGCGGAGGGGATGGGGATAAAAATCCGGGAATGGAAAACACCGTTTTCGACGGAAAAATCCGCAAAACCGCCGTATTTCCGAGCAATCATGGAGATGGATTCCGTACCAATGCCCATGCCGCTGTGCTTGGAGGAATAAAACTGCTGGCCTTTTTGATGAATCTGGCCGGAAAAGCTGTTTTCCATGTGCAGTACCAGCTTGTTGGACACCATGTCTGCATGCAGATGGACAAACCGTTCTCCCTGTTTCTGGCTGCGAACGGCTTCCAGCGCATTTTCCAGCAGGTTGCCCAGCATGGCGCTTAAATCCACATCCTGGATTTCCTCCAGCTCCGGAATGGTTCCGTGGAAGGCAAAACCGGCCTTTTCCTGAACAATCAACCCGTGGTAATAGCTGAGAACCGAATCCGCCGTCAGGTTGGGGCAGAACTGAAGGGCCTGATGGAGGGCGGTTTCGTTGGAATGGGTGTATTCCTGTAAGTATCGCCGGGCCTGTTCCGTGTCGCCCTGTGCCAGAAAGGTGTCCAGCACCCGCAGATGCTGCCGCAGATCGTGGCGGGTGCGGCGGGTATCGTCGATTTTTTTGCGGAGCTGGCTGTAATGAACCCGCTCCATGGCCAGCAGCCGCTGGGCCTGTTCCATCCGGTATTGATAGGTCAGCCGGAAGTAATAGGCGGAAGAGGTATCCCGCAGCTGTAAAATACAGATGACAAAAATAAAGAGGATAAAGGCCACTTCCATAATGTCACCGAAATAAATAGGCTTGAACAGAGGTCGGATGAAGTCCGATACCAGACAAAAGAGGATAATATTGCAGCCTGCCAGCAGCAGGAGGGAATATTCTCCATTTTCCCGCAGGGTGAGCAGAAACAGAATGGAAAAACAGACAATCAGCGCCAGCTGTAAGCAATTGGAAATCAGCGACAGCAGATACAGCACCGGCGTATAGTGAATCAGGGGGACAATGGCGGTCATGAGCCATACCAGTCCCAATACCCCGCCAGAAATCAGCTGCATGATTCGGCAGAGATTGTGTTCCCAGGAGAAATAGACGCAGAAGATGCAGATAATCAGCAGATAGGTGCTGCACAGCGCGGTGCTTTTCAACAGGGAAAGGGCATAGTTGAGATAAATTCCCGTGTTGAAAAAGGAATAAATCAGCGGATAGACCAGATAAACCCCGATGCACAGACAGGCGAGAAGAATGATGCAGTAAATTTTTTGCCGGGAACGGATATAGAGGTACAAATAAACCACAATCAGAAACAGATTCAGCAGCAGAAAAATGCTGCGAATCAAATTGCGCATTTCCACCAGATTGTTGACCGCGTTGGGGGTTCCCAGTACCGGCGGGCTGTTCATGCCGCTGTAAAAAGCAGTGCGGTCGGTAACGGCCACCAGAATCCGGGTCATACCGCTGGCTTCAAAGGAAACCACCTGCTGCTGGACGGATTCTTCATATTGGTCCGGGTCCGGATTGCCGCAGGTGAGCACCAGTTCGTCATTGATATACAGACGGTAAGAAGAATAGATGGTGGGGAGCAGCAGAGAATAAATGTTGCTCTCCTCGGGAAGGGACAGGTTCAGGCGATAGGTCATACTGCCCCGGGGATAAGCGGAAGGGTCTCCCAGATCCATGCCGCCGTATTCTCCCGGCGCAATGTATCGGCTGTATAAGGTGTCGGCTTCTCCGGAAGAAAAGTCCTCCGGTGAAAGAAGCGCATCGGGATAAACCTGCCAGTCCCGACAGAGAAATATCAAAGAATGTTCTTCCAGGTCCGATTCTGTCAGCCGAATCAGACCGTTGACCGGCTGAATATCGGAAGCGGTGTACTGGTTATCTCCAAAATACAGACCAACATGCAGCAGAACCATTCCAATGGTAAGCAGAATGCACAGCAGAAATTTGGATTTCATTTTCATGTCCGTTTCCTCTTTTTCCACAGAATGATGCCCGCGCTTCCTGCACAAATCCACACTGCGGCAATGGGGATCAGCCAGAGAAGCCGACGGTCTGTAACCGGTGGGGGTTCATAAGAGGGACTGGTGACAGGTTCAGAAGAGACATCAGAGGAAGAGGAAGCATCTGTTTCCCAGACAGCGGTATAGCTTCCGGTATGGGAAACGGTTAGTGTGACCAGCGAATCGGAGATTTCCACACAGGAATCTTCCAGACGGATGCCGCTGGGGTCCAGGAAAGACAGAACCGCTCCATCTGTCTGTGAAATGGGAAAGCGGACCCGCGTGCCCGGGATGATATCCACAGGAGACTGGTTGACCATCAGGGAGAAGGAAAATCCGTTTTCCCGGTCGAGAATTTCTACTGTCAGGGTATCCGTATCTACGAGATTCAGCTGCTGCAAGAATGAGGTGGGGATATAAACGGCGATGCCATGTTTTTCAAAAAGAACATAATTCCGATAAAGCTCCATCAGCTCCTGTACGCGGGCGCCGTTCATCACGGTTTTGGAATCGCTGATGCTTTCTGCCGTACTGGAGGAACCGGACGAGGAAGAGGAAGAATCCCCGGAGCTTTCCGGATTAGAGGAGGAGTTGGGCGGAGCAGTCGGCGCAGGGGTTGGAGAAGAGGACGGAGAAGAAGAGGGAATCTCGATTTCCGGCATGGAGACGGATTCCCGGTCTACTGTAAAGCGGTCGGTCAGCACAGACGGGGAAAAAGCGCCGGTAGAAGTGGGCTGGATACACAGAATGTCCGTCAGGGAATCCTGATATCGAAGGCGGAAAAAATAAACCGCGTTGACCGGCGTATACAAATCCACCTGAAAGGCATTGGCGGAAAGGGTACAGTCAATGTCAGGCTGTGAAAGCATCCGGGCTTTTTCCAGAGAATTCAGGGAAAAGGTCATGGTTTGGGAAGAGGGGTCGAAAAATCCATTGACAGTTTGCCATTCCTCATTGTCCACGGCGTATTCCAGCACATAATTTTCCAGATCGGTGATAGGCTGTGTCCAGTTGAGAAGCACCTGATTGCCGTTGACCACCGGTTTGGAGAAGTTGATGGGCTTGTCGTCCTCAACGGTCAGGTGAAGAACCGGGTATTGAATGGCGCTTTCCTCTTCCGGAAGGGAAAAACAGGGGGGAAGCTCCGGCAGCCCGGGGATGGTGTAAACGCCCGGCGTATTCAGGTCTACCCCGCTCAAATCCCAGCTTTTTGCCGGAAGATACAGGGTTTCTCCCTGTTTGGTTACGGCATACATCCCCATGTTGGCGTCTTTCAGAGCTGTCAGCAGCTCCTCTTCCGTCATGGCGCCGGCTTTACAGGTATACGAATAAAAGGAATTTCCCTCAATGGAAGCCAGCGGTTCCGGTTCCATTTCCTCGTCTGTGAGCATGACTGTATAGAGGATAATAGCCATGTAAGGTTCGGCGAACTGATATCCCTCAGGCAGGCGGATGAGCCCCAGAATCCGGCATCTTCCCGATGACGGGCGAAACGGGGGAATCAGCCAGTCTACGGGGAAGTATTCCCCGGAAGTATCGCCGGTCTGGCACAGAACTTTTTCCGGCAGAGACCAGTCTGCGGGGGAAAGGCCGGAAGGAATCAGTGTCAGATCATTGAAAGAAGATGGGGAATAGGAGTCATGTACAGCGGTGATAATGATGGGATCGTCTGTTTCATATGCGTTTGCAGGCAGAATAAAAGAGGACAGCATACAAAACATCAGAAAAAGGGAAACAATAGGTTTCAATACAGATTTCAAAGCAGGTTCCTCCCAAAACGAGCCAAAGAGGATTCCGGCGGGAAATTTGCCGGTTTTTGTGTTTTCATTATACAGGAAAGAATTGGGAAAGTTCAAGCGGGAAAAGGCTGTCGTTTCAGTCGGAAAGAGCTAAAATGGAAACCGGGGGTGTTTTGTGCATATCCTTCCTTCTTTTGCAGATACTACCAGAGAATGATTCCACATTTATTGGAGGAAGAAAACCATGAAAGCAACCGGAATTGTAAGACGCATTGATGATCTTGGCCGGGTGGTGATTCCCAAGGAGATCCGCAGAACCCTGCGCATCCGGGAAGGCGACCCGCTGGAAATTTATACCGACACCCAGGGAGGCGTGGTGTTCCGCAAGTATTCCCCCATGGGGGAAATGGCGGTGATTGCCGGGAAATATGCCGATGTGCTGGCCCGCACCACGGGCGATGCGGCGGTGATCTGTGACAGCGACCATGTGGTGGCTGCTGCGGGGATTTCCAAACGGGAGGTTCTGGAACGGCGGATTTCCGCTGAGCTGGAACAGTACCTTCAGAACCGGAAGCACTTTGCCTGGAGCCGGGACAGCAGAGGTCTGGTTCCCCTGGAAGGTGTGCCCAGAGCTGCCTCGGTGATGTGCCCCATTCTTTCCTGTGGAGATGTGCTGGGTGCAGTGGCGCTTTTGAGCGGGGAAGGGGAGCAGAAGGAGCCGGGAGAAACCCGCACCAAGCTGGTGCAGGCGACCGCTGCCTTTCTGGCAAGTCAGATGGAAGAAGGCTGAAACGTGTGGAAAAGCCCGCTTTTTGCAGGAGAAATTGCCCTTTTTCGGCGGTTTGCACTCTTGCAAAGGGCGGGCCTTTGTGATAGAATAATGAAAAGTATAGGATGAGGATGAAAGAGTGGGGCGACCCGCTCTTTTGTTTGTATTATGAGGTGAATGAAATTGGCAGGAAGCAAAAAGTCGAAAAGCGGAAAGCCGGGAAACACCGCTGCAGCGGTGTGGAAGCTGGCACAGCCTATTGCAGAGACCCTCGGCCTGATGGTCTGGGACGTCCGGTTTGTCAAAGAGGGCGCCCTGTGGTATCTGCGAATTTACATCGATAAGCCCGACGGCGTGGGCATTGAAGATTGTGAGGCCATGAGCCGTGCAGTCAACGGCCCTCTGGATGAGCTGGACCCCATCGACCAGAGCTACTGTCTGGAGGTCAGCTCTCCGGGCATCAACCGGGAACTGACGCGCCCCGAGCACTTTGAAGCCTTTTTGGATTGCTTCGTCATCGCAAAGCTGATTCGTCCCCTGGAGGACGGCAGCCGCGAGGTGGGAGGCATTCTGCGCAGCCGGGAAGAGGACGGAACCATCGTTTTGCAGACCGGCGAAGAAGAGAACGAAACCACGGCCATTGCCCCCAAGGATCTGGTTTCCGTGCGGGTAATGGAAGAAGATTTTCTGGAGGATGAGTAATTATGGCCAACGAAGTATTTGAAGCACTGCACCTGCTGGAGAAGGAAAGAGGCATTCCGGTGGACTTTATGCTGGATAAGATCCGCAAGGCCATCATTACCGCCTGCAAAAACAGCTATGGCAACGAGGATGTCATCATCAACATGGATGACCAGACCGGCAAGTTTGAAGTTTTTCTGAAAAAGACCGTGGTGGAAGAGGTCGTGGACCCGGGCACCGAGGTTTCTCTGGAAAGAGCCCGGAAGATTTCCCCTACCATCGAAATCGGCGGTGCAGTGGGTATGCGTCTGGATACCAAGCAGTTCGGCCGCATTGCCGCCCAGACTGCCCGGAATATTATCCGTCAGGGTATCCGCGACGGCGAGCGGGGACAGATGATGCAGGAATTCCAGAGCAAGCAGCAGGAACTGGTCACCGCTGTGGTGGAGCGCATTGATCCCGAAACCGGCGCTGCAACCCTGCGTTTCGGCAAGGCGGAAGCCGTGCTGCCCCGCAAGGAGCAGGTGGGCGACGAGAACCTGAAGGAAGGCGATCACATCAAGGTGTATGTGGTCAGCGTCAAGGAGAGCGAAAAGGGCCCCCGCGCCATTATTTCCCGCACCCATCCCGATCTGGTGAAGCGCCTGTTCGAGACCGAAGTGCCCGAAATCTATGACGGCACCGTGGAAATCAAGGCGGTTGCCCGTGAAGCCGGTTCCCGCACCAAGCTGGCAGTTATCAGCCACAACCCGGATGTGGACGCTGTCGGCGCCTGCATCGGCGCAAGAGGCGCCCGCGTCAGCAACATTGTCACCGAGCTGGGCGGCGAGAAAATCGATATCGTGGAGTACAGCGACGAGCCCGAGAAGTTTATTGCTTCCGCCCTGTCTCCCGCAGAGGTTCTGTCTGTGGAAGTGGCACAGGATGGCTCCCATGCCTGCCGCGTCACCGTTCCCGACGGTCAGCTTTCCCTGGCCATCGGCAACAAGGGCCAGAATGCCCGTCTGGCGGCTCACCTGACCGGCTGGAAAATCGACATCAAGCCCGAAAGCGGTTTTTACGGAGAAGAGGAGGCCGGGGAATAAGGTTTCCCGGAATCCCATCATATAAATCAGCCCGGACGCTTTCCGGCGTCCGGAAATCACTTGGAAATCGACCGGAAAAAGGAGGATGCTTATGCGGCAGAAGCGCGTTCCCATGCGCATGTGTACAGGATGCGGAGAAATGAAACCCAAACGGGAGCTGGTCCGGGTAGTCAAAGGGCCGGACGTGAAGGATGAAAACGGCAATATCATACAGGCCGGAGAGATTTCGCTGGATCTTGGCGGACGCAAACCGGGAAGAGGCGCTTATGTGTGCAGAAGCGTGGAATGCCTGAAGGCGGCGCGGAAAGCCCGCCGGCTGGAAAAGGCCTTTTCCTGTAAAATTCCGGACGAAGTCTATGACCGCATGGAGGAGGAGATTCAACCGTGAACATGAATCGGCTGCTCTCTCTTCTGGGCATTGCGCGCCGGGCGGGAAAGATTTCCTGGGGCCGGGACGCAGTGGAGGAATCCCTCGGAAAGGGAAAAGCACATCTGGTTCTGGTGGCGGAGGATATTTCCCCCAAAACCACTGCGGGAGTACGGTTTTCCGCAGACCGGGCCGGCGTGCCGCTCCTTTCCATCCATGAGACCATAGAGAGCGTCAGCCAGGCAATCGGCAAACGGGCCGGAATCGTGGCCATTCTGGATCAGGGGTTTGCAGAGAAACTGAAACTTCTGGCACAGGAAGCCCAGTCCGGCAATGCAGAGAAAGGCAGGGAGATCCTATGATGCTGAAATATCGGGTGCACGAAGTGGCAAAAGACCTGAACGTGCCCAATAAATTTGTTCTCGATGTTTTGCAGAAGTACTGCAACGAAACCAAGAAACACATGACCGCGCTGACAGAGGAAGAGCTGGATCTGGTGCTGGAAAGCTTCACCCAGTCCCATCAGGCGGAAAATTTTGACGCATATTTTGCAGATAATCAGCCCGAAGCCCCCAAGGCAGAGGAAAATACCAGCCCCCGGGCCGAAGTGGAGGAGAAGAAAACGGAAGAGTCCAGAAAACAGAATCATCAGAATACCAATAACAATAAAAAAGGCGGCCGCACCGCAAACGGCCAGCAGCAGGGCCAGAAGCGCACCGACAACCGGGCTGCCGCCAAACAGCAGCCCCAGCAGAAGGCTGCACAGCCTCAGGCCAAGGCCGCTCCTGCTCCTCAGAAGCAGCCGGCTGTCCAGCAGGAATCCAACACCGTCCAGAAGCCCGCAGGCCGTCTGGTGGATACCCGTGCTTCCCATGTGGACATTGAGCGCTACAACGAAAAATATGACCGTCTGGCTTCCGAAAAGGTTCGCACCGACAACACCGTGCAGAAGCAGAAGATCACCCAGAAGAGCCAGCGCCGCGGCAAGCCCCGCACCTCCCGCAAGGAGACCGAGGCCGAGCGTCTGCGCCGGATTGCCCTGGAGCGCAAGGCAAAGCCCATCACCGTGCAGATTCCCGACGAAATCACTGTGGGCGAGCTGGCAATGCGCCTGAAGGCAACCGCTGCCGAAGTCATTAAAAAGCTGATGATGATGGGCACTATGGCAACCGTTAACGATGTGATTGACTTTGATACCGCCAGCCTGGTGGCCATGGAATTCCACGCCAAGGTGGAAAAAGAAGTGGTCGTCACCATCGAAGAGCGGATTATCGACGACAGTGAAGACGACGACACCAACCTGGTGCCCCGTGCCCCCGTTGTGGTGGTTATGGGCCACGTTGACCACGGCAAAACAAGCCTGCTGGACGCCATCCGTCACGCAAACGTCACCGCCAGCGAGGCCGGCGGCATTACCCAGCACATCGGTGCATACCGCGTGAAGATTGACGGCCGTGACATCACCTTCCTGGACACCCCCGGCCACGCCGCTTTTACCACCATGCGTGCCCGCGGTGCACAGGTAACCGATATCGCCGTGCTGGTGGTGGCTGCCGATGACGGCATCATGCCCCAGACCGTAGAGGCGATCAACCACGCCAAGGCCGCAGGCGTTTCCATTATCGTGGCCATCAACAAAATGGATAAGCCCGCTGCAAATCCGGATCTGGTGAAGCAGCAGCTCACCGAATATGAGCTGGTTCCCGAAGAGTGGGGCGGCGATACGCCCTGTATTCCCGTTTCCGCAAGAAACAAAGAGGGTATTGATGACCTGCTGGAAATGATCCTGCTGGTTGCCGATATGAAGGAACTGAAGGCCAACCCCGAC
>CAJMOI010000008.1 GCA_905215105.1 uncultured bacterium | reverse complement strand
AATTGTCCTCCTGCAAAGGACAGTTGTCCTGTTTTTCCGTGATTTTTTCAAAATTCCTCGTTCGTTGCCGGGAGTTCGTTGCCGGAAACGTCCCGTTCCCACCCCTTCTGCCTGCCGTATCCGGCAAACATCCTTGGATTTGAGAATGGCTTCCAGCCCGTCACCACCGTGTTCATGATCTCGTTGATGTTGTGGAGCTGGAAGCGCTTCGGCTCGTCATAGGTGTGGCCCAGCGCTTCCCGAAACAGCTGACGGGAACACACCTGCGCCCCCGGATAGCTTTCCAGAAAGCCCAGAATCAGCCCGGCTTCCGTGTCCTCGGGCATAAAGTCCTTCTGCACCCGGGCCAGCTGCTGCCGAATCTCTGTGGAAAAGGTCATGTCATATTCCCCGCTCCGATAAATCACCATGGCCTCCGCCCACAGCTGCATCAGGTATTCCCGGGAAGCGGCTTCGTCCTCCAGAATGTGAACCTCCGCCTTTTCCGGGTCAATCATCACCGGCAGAAACCGGCGGTTTCCCGCCCGGTCCAGGGGCAGAAAGTCCAGCGTATTGGAGGAGCCGCCGAACACACACTGCCGCAGCCGGTCTTTGGGCTGGGCTTCATAAGGGGTCCGGTACGTCTCCTTCTGGCGGCTGATGAAAGACCGGATTTCCTCGATGCTTTTGGCGCTGGTGGTGGCCAGCATCTCCGACATTTCAATAATCCAGTGGCCCTGCAGCTTGGTGTACACCCGCTCATCATCCAGCCGTTTCAGGTCGTCGGAAAACCACTCGTCCCGGATGGCCAGAAACCGGAAAAAGGTGGATTTGCCCGCTCCCTGTCCGCCCACCAGACACAGCAGCTCTTCATATTTGCACCCCGGCTCGAACACCCGGCGGATGGCTCCCAGCAGAAAATGCAGCAGCATTTCCTCCACATAACGGCTCTCCTCCGCCCCTAAAAAGTGATGGAGACAGCTGCGCAGCCGGGGCTCTCCGTCCCAGTGGAGGCTGTCCAGCACGTCCCGAATGGGGTGATAGCTGTTTTCATTGGCGGTGATGGTCAATGCCGACAGCAGCTTTTTCTCGTTGGACAGACCGTAATTCTTCTCGAAATAGTGGAGCAGATACTGCAAGTCCGTGTCGGTCAGGGCGCTGGTGGAGCGCTGCCAACCCAGCTCCCGGACAATATCCACCCGGTCAGTCAGCAGGTTCAGCCGGATGGCGCCTTTCAGCAGCGGGTCCAGCCGGAACACCTGCCGGAAATTGTCGATGGTATTGGCGGGCAGGCCATTCCGGGTCAGCTCCAGCTCGTCCCACACCGACTGCACCTCCGGCGTGAATAAAGGCTCAATGGCTTCCCCAATCCATTGCCGGGTCTCCTCCGGCAAGCTGTGGAAATTTTCTCTCAAGATGCACAACCTCCTTTACACAATCCGCCACCAGCGGGGCTTTTTCCGCCACGCTTCCGCACTGGAGCACCTCCAGCTGGTGGGAAACGGCGTCTTTTTTCTGCACGGCCTCCAGAAACCGGGGGTGCAGAGGCTCGTCCGGATTTTTGGGGGCAAACTCCCGCTCCCAATCCTCCAGCAAATGAAAATACCGGCACAGAGTCCGGAAACATCGGGCTTCCGCCAGCCGGTAGCGTTCTTCCGGGCTGACCCGGGGCGTTTCCCTCTTTTTGGTGGAAAACCGCCGGGGCTGCCCCCTCTCCTTTTCCGAAAAGGGAACGGCGAAATCCGCCGCCAGCTTCCGGGCGGCTTCCACAGGCCGCAGGCCAAAGAGCTTTGCGGTAAAGGCAATCACGTCCCCATCCGCCCCGCAGCCGAAGCAGTGGAACCGGCTGTCCACCTTCATGCTGGGGGTTTTGTCCGGGTGAAAGGGGCAGCAGGCCATTCCGCCCTTTCCCACCTGTACGCCATAGCGCCCGGCAGCCTGCCGGGTGGAGACGGCTTCCTTCACCGTCTGAAACAAAGTCACAGACATCCCTCCAAAACAAAAAAATCCGCCAGCGGCTCACGCCGTCCGGCAGACTCATTGTAGAACGGGGAATTTCCCTCTGTCTCCCCCGGATATCACACGGGAAAGCCCGTCAATTGATCCATATAGCCTCTTGAAATCGATTCAAACATACAAAACGATTCATAATGTCCGTGGAAATAATGGACCCGGCGCGCTCCATCAGCCGCTCAAAGACCTGAAATTCCCGCCCGACCAGCGCCTGCCGCTTTCCGGCAAACACCAGCTCAAAGGTGCTCTGGACGGCGAGACCCAGGACGAAATCATGGGGATTTTCCGCCGGCTGGCCAACGAAGGGAAATGCGTCATTCTGGTGACCCATTCCCCCGATGTGGCCCGGGAAGCGGACGTGGTGTATGAGCTTTCCCGGATAGCCCGGACAAAGCCCGCAAAAGCATAACAGAAAAAGAGGAAGCGCGACTCCCTTTATATTCGGGGACTCGCGCTTCTTTTTTTATTGATTCAGATTTTCTGTCCGCAGCGCCCGCATGGCGTTGAGGATGGCAATGACGGAAACGCCCACATCGGCGAACACCGCCAGCCACATATTGGCAAGACCCAAAGCGCCCAGCACCAGCACCACCAATTTGACGCCCAGTGCAAAGACAATATTCTGCCGCACAATCCGCAGGGTTTTCCGGGCAATGCGGATGGCCAGCGGAATCTTGGAGGGCTTGTCGTCCATGAGCACAATATCCGCGGCTTCAATGGCAGCGGCAGACCCCATGGCGCCCATGGCAATTCCCACATCTGCCCGGGACAGCACCGGCGCGTCGTTGATGCCGTCGCCCACAAAGACCAGACGGCCCTTCTCGGATTTTTCTGCCAGCAGCATCTCCACCTTTTCCACTTTCCCCGCAGGCAGCAGTTCCGTATAGACCTCTTCCAGCCCCAGACGGCGGGCAGTGTCCTCGCCCACCTCTCTGGCATCGCCGGTAAGCATCACCGTTTTGTTCACGCCCAGCTCTTTCAGCCCGGAAATGGTCTGGGCGGCGTCCTCCTTCACCTCGTCGGAAATCACAATATGACCCGCATAGGCTCCGTCAATGGCCACATGAACCAGCGTGCCCACCCGGTGGCACTTGTGACACTCGCTTCCGTACTCCGCCATCAGCTTGTGATTGCCCACACACACGGTTTTGCCGTCAATCACGGCACAGACGCCCCGGCCGGACAGCTCCTCCACTTTGGAAACCCGGGCAGCGTCCGGTTCCCGGTCACAGGCTTCCCGCAGAGAGCGGGCAATGGGATGGTCGGAATAGCTTTCCGCCAGCGCCGCCATTTCCAGCAGCTTTTCGGAGGTGGTGTTCCGGGGATGAACCGCTGTCACATGGAACACCCCCCGGGTCAGAGTACCGGTTTTGTCAAATACCACCGTTTCGGCATGGGCCAGCGCTTCCAGATAGTTGCCGCCCTTGACCAGAATGCCCTTGCGGGAAGCGCCGCCAATTCCGCCGAAGAAGCTGAGGGGCACGGAAATGACCAGCGCACAGGGACAGGAAACCACCAGGAAAATCAGGGCACGGTTGATCCAGTCACTCCAATTTCCCACAAACAGGGGCGGAATCACTGCCAGCAATACAGCGGCGATAACCACCACCGGAGTATACCATCGGGCAAAGCGGGTGATGAAGGATTCATACCGGGCTTTCCGGGCGCTGGAATTCTCCACCAGCTCCAGAATCCGCGCCACTGTAGACTGGCTGTATTCACTGGTTACCCGGATGCGCAGCAGTCCGCTCTCATTGACACAGCCGCTGATGACCTCGTCTCCCGGCGAAACCGCCCGGGGCAGGGATTCGCCCGTCAGCGCCGCCGTATCCAGCGTGGAGGTGCCGTCCGTCACAACGCCGTCCAGCGGAATGCGCTCTCCGGCCTTGACGGTGATGATCTCCCCCACCTTCACCTCTTCCGGGCTGACCTGTACCAGCTTTCCCTCCCGCTCGATATTGGCCCAGTCGGGACGGATATCCATCAGAGACGCGATGGAACGGCGGGAACGGTCCACGGCGAAGTCCTGAAACAGCTCACCCACCTGATACAGCAGCATGACCAGCACGCCCTCCGGGTATTCCCCGATACAGAAAGCACCCACCGTGGCCAGCCCCATCAGGAAGTTTTCATCGAACACCTGTCCCCGCAGAATATTCCGGACAGCGCGCCAGAGAACATCCCAGCCCACCAGAGCATAGGGAATCAGGAACGCCACCAGCCGCCAGATTCCTTCCAGCGGCGCAATCATGGCAGCCGCCACCAGCACGGCAGCAATGACAATTCGGAGTATGACCCTTTTTTCTTCCTGTTTCATGTTGTCCCTCTCCTCTCTCCTCTGGGATTTACAAAATGATTCTGCAATCCGGTTCAATCCGGCGGCAAATGTTTTGGGCCTCCTGCAAAATTTCTTCAAACCGGCTGTCCTCTGCTTCCAGCGTCATTTTCTGCATAAGAAAATTGATGGTTACATTCTCCACGCCGGGAAGCTTCCGGATGCGGTCCTCCATTTTCCGGGCGCAGTTGGCACAATCCAGTTCCTTCATTCGATAGACCTTTTTCACGGTAATTTCCTCCTTATTCTCCCAGATGCTCCATGCCCTGATCGATAATCCGGCGCACATGGTCGTCATCCAGTGAGTAAAATACGTTTTTGCCCTCTTTGCGGAATTTCACCAGCTTATTGGCTTTCAGCACCCGCAGCTGATGGGAGACCGCTGTCTGAGTCATGCCCAGCGCCTGAGCGATATCACACACACACAGCTCCGCCTCAAACAGGGCATACAGGATTTTGATGCGGGTCGAGTCGCCGAACACTTTGAAAAGCTCCGCCAGATCATAGAGAAGTTCCTCCGGAGGCAGCTCCTCTTCCAGCTTTTTCACAGCTTCCTGATGGACTTCCAGTACTTCACAGCGATCCTGTTCTTCCATGAGTGAACATCCTTTCATATGAATATCTGTTCATATGTTATACCCGTTCTTTCCAAAAGTCAAGGGGGGATTCCATATTTTTTTTCGAAAAAGGATTGACAAGTGCGCCGGTTCGTTATATAGTTAGTTACAGGAGTAATTAACCAGCTAACCAACAAAGGGGGAATCACATGAAACTGGATACCACACTGGAAACCCCCATCTACCTGCAAATTGCCGCCGGGCTGGAGGACGGAATCTTTCTGGGCGCTTACCCGGAGGAGACACAGGTCCCCTCCACCACCGAGCTTTCCGTCAGCCTGCAAATCAACCCGGCGACGGTGCTCAAAGGCGTAAACCTGCTGGTAGAGGAAGGCATCCTGTATAAGAAAAGGGGAGTCGGTATGTTTGTGAGCAAAGGGGCACAGGAAAAAATCCGTGAAAAACGCCAGAACGCTTTTTTTGAAGGGTATATCCGTCCGCTGGTGACGGAGGCCAAAAAGCTGGGGCTGGCCGAAGAACAGCTTTTGAAGCTGCTGGAAAGGGGATATCGGGAATGAATGCCATTACCTGCACACAGGTGAGCAAAACCTTTAAAGACATCCGCGCGCTGGACAACGTCAGCGTTTCCTTTGAGGAAGGGAAAATCTATGGCCTGCTGGGCCGCAACGGCGCAGGCAAAACCACCCTGCTGAACTGCATCACCGGCCGCCTGTTCCCCACCGGGGGAGAAATCCGGGTGGATGGTGAGCTGTCCATGGAAAACGAAAAAGCCCTGCGGAAGCTTTTCTACATGGGCCAGCAGGAGCTGTATCCGGAGGAAATGACGGTGCAGAAGGTTTTTGCCTGGACAAAGCTGATTTACGGCAACTTTGATACAGAGTACGCCCACGCGCTGTGCGAAAAATTCGGGCTGAACCCCAAAAAGAAAACCAGCAAGCTCTCCACCGGCTACCGCTCGATTTACAAGCTCATCACCGCGCTGGCGGTGGATGTTCCCTATCTGCTGCTGGATGAACCGGTGCTGGGACTGGACGCAGGACACCGGGAAATGTTCTATCGGGAACTGCTGGAAAGTTATGGCCGGAACCCCCGCACCATCATCCTGTCCACCCATTTGATTGAAGAAGCCGCTTCCCTGCTGGAAGAGGTCATCATCCTGCACAACGGCAAGGTGATGTGCCACAAGACCTGCGAGGAACTGCTCCACAGCGGCTATACCGTCAGCGGAAAACAGTCGGAGGTGGATGCTTTTATCGCCGGGAAACAGGTACTGTCCCAGCAGTCCATCGGCGGGCTGAAAACAGCGGTGATTTACGGTCAGCCGGAAAAAGACATGCCGGAAACACTGGAAACCGGCCGGATGGATTTACAAAAACTGTTTGTGGCCATGACCGAAGAAAACGGGAGGGATTTTCTATGAAGCTGGCGATTCGATATTATCTGTATAATGTACGCAATTCCCTGTTGATTGCCTTTGGTGTCGTGACGGGAATCCTGCTCTCTTCCGGACTGTTCCTGCACTTCAACCGGAGCGAAAACACGGATTACAGCATTTCCGGTTTCGAGATGACCTGCATCATCTTCACACTGGTCACCGGGCTGGTGGCGTTTCGGGAATACTTCCGGTTCTTCCAGCAGAACGGCATCTCGAGAAAAAGCCAGTTTGTGGGCTGGACCACTGCACTGACGGCGCTGTGTGCGGGAGAAGCGGCCATTTGTCTGCTGGCCGGGCGGGTTTTCAGTTTATTTGTCCATTATGAAAGCATGTTTTCACAGATTTACGCCGATGAATTTTTTTATCCAAACCCGGTGTTCTTTGCTGCACAGGAATTTTTCTGGATCTTCGCCATCTGCCTGATGATGGGCAGCGCAGGATTTGCCATCACCCTGCTGTATTACCGCCTCTCCAAAATTGGCAAACTGCTGGTTTCTGTTCTGGTGCCCGGCACCCTGTTCATCCTGCTGCCTATGGCCGATCAGCCCCTGCTCCACGGCGGGTATACCTGGCTGCTGAAACAGATTATGATACTGGCCACCGGCCACACAGAAACAGGCGTTTTCCTGTGGATTCCCATTACCACCGCACTGGTGTGCAGCGCGCTCTGCCTGCTGGCGGCCTGGGGGATGATGCGCCGCGCAGAAGTGAAATGATTGATTTTCCATCTTTTCCGGAAAAGCTCCTCATGGTATAATGGAAAAAGAACCCTGTACCGGACTTTACCTGGAAAGGAAAGATCAACATGAAAACATTTCGTTTGTACGGGAGGATGGCAGCGGTTTTGCTGCTGTCCTTCCTGCTGACGTTTTTTTCGGTGGGATGTACGGATACGGAAACCTCCTCCTCTTCCCTGCCTGTTTCCACCCCCTCGCCTTCCCCATCGCCGGAACCGGAACAGACTTTCACCGGGCGGCTGATGCTGTATGAAGAAGGGGAACGGATGACGCTCCAGACAGAGGAACAGGAAACCTGTACCTTTTCCATCAAAAACGTGGAAATCACCGGACTGCCGGGAATTCAAACCGGCGATCGCTTTACCCTGTGGTATCGGGGCACACTGGACCCGGAAGCCGAAGTGCAGCCGGTCACCGTTACCCGGGCGGAGAAAATCGAAAGCGCCGAGGACAGCATTCCGCTGGAATGGCAGGACGGCGGCGTTTTTTCCGATGAATATTCCAAAGCATTCGTAGCACTGCAATCCATGTCACTGGAAGAAAAAGTGGGCCAGGTACTGTTGGGCAGTGTCCCGGGTGAAAACGCCGCCAGTGATGCAGCCGCCTATCATCTGGGCGGATATGTCACTTTTGCGAAGGAATATCAGGACAAAACCCGCTGGCAGATTCAGAATATGATTCAGGGCTGGCAGTCCGGCGCGAAAATCCCCCTGATTATCGCCGTAGATGAAGAAGGCGGCGATGTGGTGCGCATCAGCCAGAATACCAATCTGCGGGCAACGCCCTTCCGTTCGCCCCAGCTGCTTTTCGCCATGGGCGGTATGGAAAGAATCAAGTCCGACGCGGCGGAAAAAGCCTCTCTGCTCACAGAGCTGGGGGTCAATGTCAATCTGGCGCCGGTGGCCGATGTCTCTACCTCTCCGGAAGATTTTATTTACAGCCGGACACTGGGACAGGGTCCGGAGGAAACCGCCGAATATGTGACCACCGTTTTGCAGCAATTCCAGAAAAAGAATCTCTCCGCGGTACTGAAGCATTTCCCCGGGTACGGTTCTAACAGCGACACCCATACCGGTGCTTCGCTGGATGAACGAACCCTGCTGGAACTGGAAAACCGGGATTTGATTCCCTTCCAGGCTGGTATTGATGCCGGCGTATATGCCATCATGGTGTCCCATAATACCGTTGCCGCTATGGACAAAACTCTTCCTGCTTCTCTATCCCCGGAGGTACATCGATATCTGCGGGAAACCATGGGTTTTACCGGCGTCATCATGACGGATGAGCTGTCCATGGACGCCATTTCCGGCGAAAAACTTCCTCTGGAAAAGGGCGTGGGCATCTATACACAGGCACTGCTGGCAGGAAATGACCTGCTTCTCTGCAATGATTACGCCGCCGCATATGAGGAAATTTTGCAGGCAGTTCAGGATGGAATCATCTCGGAAGACCTGCTGAACCGCGCCGTATTCCGGATTCTCTGCTGGAAATGCACATTGGGACTGATGTAGGATTTGGGTGAAAACATATCCAAAAAAACCGTCTCCGCGATAGGAACAGGGGTATAAAGCGCTCAATTTCTGGGAAGCGGTTGAATTCCCACCGTCAGAGCGTGTATAATAGAGCCATCGGGACTTGTGTCCAAATATGGAATAAGGTGGATGATGTATGCGTAAAATCAGCAGCGGAAAAGTCCGCGAAATTTATGAAGTGACCGAAGACAGCCTGATGATTGTGGTTTCCGACCGAATCTCGGCTTATGATGTCATCATGCCCGATCCGGTTCCGGACAAGGGTGTGATCCTCAACCAGCTTTCCGCGTTCTGGTTCCGGTATGTTGCGGACGTTGTGCCCAACCATATCATCACCACCGACTGGAACGAATTCCCCGAGGAGTTCCGCACCGAGGAATTCAAGGGCAGAAGCATGCTGGTCAAGAAACTGAAAATGCTCCCCGTGGAATGCATCGTCAGAGGCTATATCACCGGTTCCGGCTGGGCTGACTATCAGAAGACCGGCACCATCTGCGGAATGCCCCTGCCCGAGGGCCTTCAGGAATCCCAGAAGCTCCCCGAGCCCCTGTTCACCCCCTCCACCAAGGCCGAGCTGGGCGAGCACGACGAAAACATCTCCTTTGAGCGGGCCTGTGAGATTCTGGGCACCGAACTGGCCGAAAAAGTCCGGGATAAGACCATCGAGGTCTACAAGAAGTGCGCCGACTACGCTCTGACCAAGGGTATCATCATTGCCGACACCAAGTTCGAGTTCGGTCTGGATGAGAACGGCGAACTGGTACTGGGCGATGAGGTGCTGACCCCCGACTCCAGCCGTTTCTGGTCTCAGGACACCTACAAGGTTGGTCAGGGACAGGACAGCTTTGACAAGCAGTACCTGCGTGACTGGCTCACCAACAACGGCTATAAGGGCAGCGCTCCGGAGCACCTGCCGCAGGAAGTCATTGACGAAACCCGCAGCAAATATCTGGACGCTTACCGCCGCATTACCGGCGAAGAGCTGTAAACAATTCAAGAGAAACCGGCTTCTCCAAAAGAGAGGCCGGTTTTTTTATTAAAAAACGCAAAAAGCCCCGGCAGCGCTTTCCAACCGGAAAAGCGTACCGGAGCTTTTTTCATATTTCTGTTATTCTACTTTGAGAAATTGCAGGAACGGAATATAATTGGTCAAAACAGAACCATACCCGGGCCTAAATCCGCTTCCTCTCGCGTTAAAAATCCAAACTTTTCATAGAATTTTTCTTTTCCTTTGGAAGCGCCCAGATAGGTGCGGATTTCCGGATTTCGCTTTTTCAGCTCCTGCACGTTTGCCAAAAGGCGCTCCATAATTTGTGTTCCCAGCTTCTGGCCCTGATAGTCCGGCGGTACCATCACATCCTGAATATACAGAAACATGGTCCTGTCTCCAATCAGTCTGCCAAAGCCGACTATCTTCTCCTGATCGTACGCGCACACGCAAACAATGGAAGCTTGCAGGGCTTCTTCCACAATTTTGCTGTCAGTACTACCCCAGCCTACAGATTCCGACAGGGCATTAAACTCTGACGCAGTGGGGATTTTCTCGTAAAATTGAATCAAACTCATCTTTCTCCTTATAGATTGCTGTAAAATCATGCGGAGCACCCTGTTAAAGGTGCTCCGCTGTGTATCAGAAACGATTATTCCATTTCCAGAACCAGATGGAAGGTGAATTCCTTCTCTGTAAAACGATAGGGCTTTTCGGTGATGGGGCCGCAGCTGTTGGTTCCGATGCCGTTCAGCTTGTAATCCAGGCACAGCACCGTATAACCGCTGGTCTCCAGCTCATAGTCGTGCTTTTTGGCGGTCAGTTCTTCCTGGGTGAAGGGAGAAACATTGAAGCTGAAAGGCTGGTCGCTGACGGCACGGAAACCGGTGACGCCGTCGCTGACTTCCACCTCACGGGTGCCAAAGTGGCTGCCGTTCTCCTGAGGCTTGATGTAATCCTCGTGCTGATCCTCCACTCTGGAAGCAAAGCGTCCCAGATAGGAAGCCAGATGCTTGTCATTGTAGCTCTCCACGGGGCCATAGCCGAAGTACTCCACATTGGCAAAGGTCTCGGGCATAAACAGCCGCAGGCCAAACCGGGGCAGGGGCAGCATTTCACCGCTGCAATCAGGCCACACCGGCGGTTTCTCGGGAACCCGGATATCGTCGCAGCGAACCACATGGACAGTTCCATCCAGACGGCCGTTTCCGTCGATTTCCCAGCGCACATCCGCTTCCAGAATCTTCTGAATGTGAATGGCGGAAATGGACAGGCGGCAGGTCACCACGGCCATGCCGTTTTCAACGGAAGCCTGAGACTCATACACCCGGGCAGTAGTGCGGTCAAAGCCGGCAGCTTCCCACATCTGACGCATATTCTGGTCGTTGTCGGTGGGTGCACGCCACAGGTTCCACTCCATGGGCAGGCTGAGCAGGCCGGTGTTGCGGCTGGACAGCGCATTGAACAGGCCGGTCTTGCGGTTGAAGTCATAGCGGAAGTTTGCGCCGGAAATCACAAAGGTGGTGCCGTTGGTGCACACGGACACTTCGCCGGGAACCGGATCGCTGACAGCCGGTACAGCAGGTTCGCCGCAGGGGAACAGCTGCTGGAAACCCACCTCATGACCGGCAGGCACAAAGGCGCTTTCCTGACGGGTATAACCGGAAATCAGCAGGGTGCAGCCCTGGGGCAGCTCTGCTGCAAAGGGAACGGCCTTTTCCTCGTGGGGAAGGATCTCCGGCAGCTCCAGCGTACCGGCGGAAACCGTCTCGCCCTCCACCGTCACTGTATAGGACAGGGACAGGTGTGCGGAAAGCTCCGTGAAATCCAGTACATTCTTCACATACAGGACGCCGTCTTCCCAGCGGACACGGAAGGGACGAATGCCGTTCTTGTATTCCAGCAGGCCGGTATGGGGAGTACGGTCGGGATACACCAGACCATCCATGCAGAAGTTGCCGTCGTGAGGGAACTCGCCGAAATCGCCGCCATAGCCGTATTTGTCCAGATTGTCGGGGGTACGGCCCTGATAAATGGCGTGGTCACACCATTCCCACACAAAGCCGCCGCAGAAGCCCGGATATTTGTCCATCTGATCCAGATATTCCTGAATGCCTCCGGGGCCGTTGCCCATGGCGTGGATGTACTCGCACTGGACAAAGGGCTTTCTGGCGCCGCCGCCCATGGGGTCTTCCGGATTGGCGAAATAATTGTCAATGTACTCGGGAGAAGCATACATTCGGCTGAACACATCCAGCATGGTCATGTCATAGGCCTTATCCAGATCGGTGTACAGCACGTTTTCATAGTGAAGCAGACGGCTGGGATCATAGGACTTGACCCAGTTGCCCGCTGCCACCACATTGGGGCCATAACCGGACTCATTGCCCAGAGACCACATGGTCACACAGACGCAGTTTTTGTCCCGGATGACATTGCGCTGGGAACGATCCACGATGGCCTTTTCAAAACGGGGATCACGGACAATGGAGCCGAATGTATCGTTATTTCCATTATAAATAGTAGTGGTACCGTGGCACTCCAGGTCTGCCTCTCCGATGACATAGAAGCCGTATTCGCTGCACATCTGGGGGAACCAGGGGGCGTTGGGATAGTGGCTGGTACGGATGGCGTTGACATTGTGGAGCTTCATCAGGGCCAGATCTTTTTTCGCCTGCTCCCGGCTGATGGTGTAACCGGTCACCGGGTCGCTGTCGTGGCGGTTGACGCCGTAGAAACAGATCATCACGCCGTTAAAGTACACCACATCGCCCTTGACTTCCACGCGGCGCACACCCACCTTCTGATGGATGCACTCGTCTTCGGTCTCCAGCAGCAGCTCATACTGACGGGGAGACTCCGCATTCCACAGCACCGGGTTTTCCAGCACAAAGGTCAGCTTGCCGTTTTCGGCCTGTGCCTGTGCCAGCAGCTCTCCCTCCGGGTCAAACAGACGGGCGGAAACGGCGGGCTCGCCTACGGTTTCCAGATCCACCGTCACATCGGCGCGGGTGAAATCGTCGTTGAGGTCGGTGTGGACAAAATAGTCGCGGACATAGCTCTGGGGACGGAACAGCAGGTACACGTCGCGGAAAATACCGGACATACGCAGCTTGTCCTGATCTTCCAGATAGCTGCCGTCGCACCACTTGAGCACCAGCACAAACAGCTCGTTTTCGCCCTCCTGCACCAGATCAGAAATATCGAATTCACTGGTAGAGTGGGAAACCTGGCTGTAACCGGCAAACTCTCCGTTGACCCACAGATAGAAGCAGGAGTCTACACCCTCAAAGTTCAGGAAGCAGCCCATTTTCTTCTGGTCCGCATCCAGTTCAAAGGTACGGGCATACAGGCCGCAGGGGTTGTCCTCCGGCACATAGGGCGGGTCATAGGGGAAGGGATATTTGACGTTGGTATACTGGTGGCGGTCAAAGCCCTGAGTCTGCCAGCAGGAAGGAACCGGCGTTTCTCCAAGGTCTTCCGGATTTACCAGCAGCTCGCCGTTCTCCGTTTCGGGAAACGCATCGGCAAAGCTGGGCTCATAGCGGAATGCCCAGGTACCGTTCAGGCTCATCACCCGGGAGGAAGTCCCCTCCCAGTCGGTCTCGCCGGGCGCGCAGGGAATATAATAGGATCGGTTGGGACAGGTACCGACATGCAGCACCTGCGGGTCTTCGTGAAACTTGGTAAATTGCATGACAACGCCTCCTGGACGGAACGGATTCCGGGAAAATTCTTCATTTTTCTTGACTTTGTCCATTCCGTATTTTATGATTGTTTTGTATGGCTGTTTTCCCGGGGAATAAAAGAAACCGGTTTCATAGAAATGGTTGCAAATCCCCCTTTTCACAGGAAACATCCGAGTTCATTATACTCTGTTTTTTCTCGAAAGAACAGGGAAATTTTTTCAATTTTCCGGTTTTGCATGCCAAGAAATTCGGTCAGTTTTTGGACATGTTTACCACAAATTGCGAGGAGGCTGACTATGACTGCACAAATTCTCTCCTGCGCCGTCTATGCGGTACTGGGAGCACTGTTGTGTCGAAAATATCTTTCCGTGAATCGAAATTTTAACAGTGCATTCCCAGTTGTGGCTGTTTTTGGAGTTGCTTTCGTATTACGTCTGGTTCTCGGTGTATCATTTACAGGATACGAAACTGATATGAACACCTTCAAGGCCTGGGCCGGTATGGTGGACAGCATGGGAATTCAGAATATTTATTACAGCGATGCATTTTTGGACTATCCCCCCGGCTATCTGTATGTTTTATGGGGGCTGGAAAAGCTTCGCCAGCTGTTTGGTCTTGAAACCGGAGGCAGCGGTTTCACACTTCTCATCAAACTGCCCTCTATTCTGGCCGATCTGTTCTGCGGCTGGCTGCTGTATTCCACCGCACAAAAACGCACCAATAACATCAAAGCGCTGCTCACTGCTGCTCTGTACCTGTTCTGCCCCGCTGTTCTCATCAACAGCACCATCTGGGGACAGGCGGACAGCTTCTGTGTACTGCTTCTGCTGCTGGCCATACTCCTGCTGCTGCGGGAAAAGCCCGGCTGGATGGCTGCCGCCGGCGCGATGTACGGCCTTGGTGTGATGATGAAACCCCAAATGCTGCTGTTTGCCCCGGTTTTCCTGTTCTTTGTCCTCAAGCGGAAGGACTGGAAAGGGCTTCTGCTGGGACTGGTCAGCGCGTTTGCGGTGATTTTCCTGCTGGCCCTTCCCTGCACCCGGAATTTTGATTTCTCCTGGCTGCCCCAGCAATATCTGGACACCATGGGCTTCTACAATTACTTCACCATCAACGCCTATAACCTCTATGGCCTGTTGGGGCTGAACTGGCGTTCTCTGGAGGAATTCCCCGCCTGGGTTTCCCCGACTCTCACGGCCGCTTCTGCACTGCTGGCGGTGGTGCTCTCCGGCATCATCTATTGGAAAAGCAAGCACGAACGGGCTATTTTCACCGTTCCGGTGGTCATCATCTCCACCATTTATCTCTTTGCCCCCAAAATGCACGAGCGCTATCTGTTTCCGGCGCTGTTTTTCCTGCTGGCCTGTGCCGTCTTTACCCGGGATTTGCGACTGTATCTCACATTTTTCGGTCTCTCCACTCTCCACTTCCTCAACGTGGCCTATGTGCTCTATCTGAATAATTCCTATGTTCCCCCCACCTCACCGGTGCTGCTGACTCTCTCCGCGACACATCTGATTCTCTATGGTTATCTGCTTTATGTCATCTGGAACGTATTTGTTCAGGAACAGACGATAACCCTCGATCAGGAAAACACCTATGAGCCGCCCCGTCACTTGCTGGAAGACTCTGTCACCATGGAAGACCGTCGAATGAAAGCAAAAGACTGGGTATTGGCAATCCTGATTGCCGCTGTCTATGCCTGTGTGGGCTTCTGGTGTCTGGGTTCCTCTGTGATGCCGGAAACCACCTGGGCGCCTGCTTCCGGCGAAAGTGTGACCCTCTCCCTTTCCGATGAAGGCCGGACGCTCCGGTATCTTCCCGGTTTGACGGTTCCCCAGCAGGGTGCCTATGCCAATCTGGGTGTGGACGTTGCCGTGGAGGTTTCCGAAGACGGACTGTATTGGGAAAGCGCCGGCATTCTCTCCGACGGCAGCGTGTTTGCCTGGCAGGAATTTGCCCTTCCGGAAAACACCCATTGGCTGCGGCTGACGGCAGTTGCCGGTACGCCGGTGCTCAACGAAATCGCCGTGGTGTCCGCTGACGGGAATTCCCTTTTGGAGCTGACACTGGAGGACGGTTCTGGAGAAACGCTGATTGACGAACAGGCGGACGTCCCCCTCCATCCCAGCTGGTACGACTCCACCTATTTTGATGAAATCTATCACGCCCGCACCGCCTATGAACATCTGCTGGGCGCGGAGCCTTATGAAAACACCCATCCGCCGCTGGGCAAGCTGATGATGAGCCTGGGCATCCTTCTGTTCGGCATGAATCCCTTTGGCTGGCGGTTTATGGGAGCGTTGCTGGGCGTTTTAATGCTGCCTATTCTCTATCATATGATTAAGCGGCTTTTCGGCAAAAGCTGGCTGGCGGTGGGCGGAACCCTGCTCTTTGCTCTGGACTTCATGCACTTCACCCAGACCCGCATTGCCACCATCGACACCTATGCAGTATTCTTCCTGCTGCTGATGTACGATGCCATGCTGTGCTTCTGTCAGAAGGATATCCGGCAGGATTCCCTGCCCCGTGTACTGCTGCCGCTGCTGCTGTGCGGCCTGTTTACCGGGTTGGGTATTGCTTCCAAATGGACGGCAGCTTACGGTGCGCTGGGACTGGCTGTGCTATTCTTCTGGCGGCTGTTCCGGGCCTATCGGGACTGTCCTTCCGATCAGCGAAAAGAGTTAAACCGCCGCACCCGTACTCTGATTCTGTGGTGCTGCGTCTTTTTCCTGCTGATTCCCTTTGGAATTTATTATGCGGCCTTCCTGCCCATCCTGCTGCTGCCGGGCCACAACGTCGGGCTGTCGGGCTGGTGGAGCTATCAGGTACATATGTACAACTATCACTCCGGTTTACAGGCAGAACACAGCTTTGCCTCGGTTTGGTACCAGTGGCCTGTCATGTCCCGCCCGGTGTGGTATCACATCACCTATCACTATGCCGGTTCGGAAAATCTGGTTTGCACTATTTCCGCTTTGGGAAATCCGGTGCTGTGGTGGGGTTCCATTCCCGCGCTGCTCTATGCAGCCTGGCAGGGACTCATTCATCGCCGCCGGACTGCCGGATTCCTGCTGGTGGGCTTCCTGTCTGCATATCTGCCCTGGGTACTGGTGTCTCGTCTGACCTTCATTTACCACTATTTCACCGCCCTGCCCTTTGCCCTGCTGGCACTGCTGCTGGTGCTGGATCGCTGGGATGCTGCCAGCCGCCGGGGCCGCCGGGTTTCTGACGAACACCGGGCACTGGCGCCCAAACTGGTGATGAGCGGTCTTGTAGTTGCCTCTCTGGCACTGTTTGTAGTGTTCTTCCCGGTGATTTCCGGCTATGCCGCACCGGCCGACTATGTCAAGAGCCTCCAGTGGCTGCCCGGCTGGTTCTTCTGCGGCTGAGCCTTCCACTGACTGAACCAACCATACAAGATTTTACCCATAGAAAGGATTTCCCTTTATGAGAATGAGAAAGAAAGACTGGGCTCGGCCGGAGCTGGCCGCCTGTTCTTATTACACCGACCAGCCGGAAACCCTGAAAGGTCATTGGCAGGAGCATTTCGCCCGGAAACAGCCCCTGCATCTGGACTTGGGCTGCGGAAAATGCACATTTCTGGCAGAACTGGCCTTCCGTCATCCGGAAATCAATTATATTGGCATTGACCAGAGTCCCGATGTTCTGGGCGTTGCCCGCCGGAATATTGAAAGCACCTTTTCCGCCGGTGAAAAGACTGTGGACAACGTGATGCTGACGGCCTATGATATCGAAAAAATCGCCGCCATCCTGGATGAAAATCAGGAGAAGGTCTCCCGGATCTACATTAACTTCTGCAATCCCTGGCCCAAAGCCCGCCATCACAAGCGCCGCCTGACCCATCGGATTCAGCTGATGAAATATCGGAAGCTGCTGTGTGAAAACGGCGAGCTCTGGTTCAAAACCGACAACGACGACCTGTTCCTGTCCACCCTGCGGTATCTGGAAGAGGCCGGATTTGAAATTACCGACAAAACCTTTGACCTGCACGCTGAAAACGACCCGGAAAACATCGAGTCTGAGCATGAGGTCATGTTTACCGCTCAGGGCATCCGCACCAAGGCGCTGAAAGCCCGGATGCTGCCCCTTCCCGAAACGCCTTCTCAAGAGTAACCCATCGACATAAGCACAGCCGCCCGGCTCCACTGGAACCGGACGGCTGTTTTTCTTTCTCAAAGGTTCGAAATCAGTGCTGAATAGGCTGATCGACTTCTTCCGGCAGAGGACAGGACTCCACCAGCTGAAGCAGTTCCAGCAGCTCCCGATCCACATTGTGTTTGACCTGACAGGTTTCGTCAAAGAGCATCATGATTTCATCACCCGGCTCACAGGCAGGCCACTGGGGCAGCGAAGGATGATTGGGATTTCCGCTGCGGGCAAACTGCACCCATGCGCCGCTGAGCTGCTCTTCCAGCCGGTCAGACACGCCGGGCGCATTGCAGTAAGGAATTTTATCCACATTATGGAACACATAGGGAATCTCGCTGCAATGCCAGGCGATATGGCCGCCGTCATAGGAGAAATCATAGGTAAACTGATAGGAATATACCGGTGCATGAGAACAGTCGGTGAGCTTCATGATGAAATCACGGGTCGGCACCCGGAAAAGGGTATCCACAAACAGCAGATCTGTCAGGTCCTTGTCCGGATACGCACTGCGGAACAGGGAAATCAGACGAGGGGCATATTGATCGCCGTATTTCCGCACGACCAGCGCCTCTTTTTCTTCTTCCGTCATACTGCTCCGGTTGGAAATCGCGGGGCCGAAGGTAAATTCGCCCAGCACCGTACCTGCCAGAATGGGAATGGATTTTGCAAAATCGCAAAATCCCACTTTTCTGGGATCTCCCAGCATCCAATCGTTCTGCATCGGCGCCAGGCCCACATAGTCTCCCTGCTTTTCCAGCTCCGGCGCAACCTTTTTATAGGCATCCGCCAGCATGGAATAGGGCACTTCCGCCAGCCGCTCCCCTTCTTCGGCGGGAATTCCAAGTTCTTTCAGCAATGCGTCGGTGATTTTCTTTCCTCCGTCGCTGCGGATCGGATGCAGGTTATAAACACCGCTTTGAATAATGCCTTTATGGAACAGGCCAAAAGCGGAGGGGGTCTGCATCAGGGTCCAGATTTTGGCGCCGCCGCCGGACTGGCCAAACAGCGTCACATTGTCGGGATCACCGCCAAAATTTCGAATATTGTCCCGAACCCAGCGGAGGGCCGCTACCATGTCTTCTGTTCCGGCATTGGCGGAGTTGGCGTATTTGGGACTGATAGAGGAAACGTCCAGATAGCCCAGCACATTCAGACGGTGATTGATGGAAACGACCACCACATCCCCGAAACGGCTCAGCGCTTCGCCATCATAGGCCACATGCTCAATGGAAGAGCCGTCGGCAAATCCGCCGCCGTGCAGCCAGACCATCACGGGCTTTTTTGCCTCCGGGCTGAGGGAACGGGTCCAGACATTGAGGAACAGACAATCCTCATTTACAGGCCAGTACCGATGGGGAACCATTACCTCTCCATTCGGCGTCGGCGGATTGAGCATGGGGCAGACATAGCCATAGGAAAGGGCATCGCGAACCCCCTCCCAGGGCTCCACTTCCCGGGGCATCTGAAAACGGTCGGCAACTGCATAGCGGATGCCGTGAAAGGTATAAGTTCCGTCAAAGAAAAACCCCCGGAGTTTTCCGGCTTTGGTTTGCACCACGGGTTCCGTCTTGGTACAGATAAATTCTTTTGCCATCGTAAACAACTCCTTTTGTGGCATTGTCTATATTATAAACGATTTTTCTTTTGGAGACAATTTGATTTTCAGCACAAATTTCCAGCATATTTCATGGATCATCGAAAAAACCTCAAGCAATACAAAAATAATTACTTGGTATGGTATATAAAACAATTATGCAGATTTTGGGAAATATCACGTTTATGGGGATAGATAATTGTTGATTCCGTCAAAGAGTTGCAGTATAATGAAACTAGATGAAAATGTGTACAAATTTAATTAAAAAGGTGGTGAAAAAGAAGCTGATTTATCGGGAGATTTGAACAACTTGAAACAAGGAGGATGAAGACTTGAAGAAGATCTTAAAACGAGCACTGGGCGCTGTTTTGTCAGTGTGCATTGCTGCCGCAAGTTTTACGTCACTGGGCTTTCAGCCGATTTCCGTACAGGCCATGAGCGGAAACCTGGCGCTGAACAAGACTGCAACTGCCAGCGATGTGGAATCCGGAACGAAATTTACCGCTGATCTTGCAGTAGACGGCAACACCTCCACCCGCTGGGCAACTAACGCCGACAATGCAGGTACCAGCCCCAAGTGGCTCCAGATTGATTTTGGTGCCACCACCACTTTCGATATGGTGGATATTTCCTGGGAGCAGCAGAACATCGTTCAGTATAAGTTGGAAGTGTCCGACGACGCCAGTGAGTGGACAACGGTATTTGAACGGAATTCTACCCCCACCACCAAGGATGAAAGCGTCACCCTCTCCGCTCCCGCAACAGGCCGCTATCTGCGGATTTATGTAACCCGTTACGACAAAGCCGACTGGAAATCTGTTTCGATTTTCGAATTGGCCGTGTATGATTCCAAGGGTGAGGAACCGGTGGAGCCTACCGGTAACTACACCATTTACCCCATCCCCCAGAAGGTGACCGACGAAGAGGGCACCATTGAAATCACGGATACTGTTAACGTCATCAAGGGCGACGGCATCGACAACGTAACCAAAAACCGCATCGATGAAGTTCTGACCGACAACGGCCTGACCGCTTCCTACAGCGATACTGCCGCAGAGGACAAAACCAATCTGTATGTGGGCATCAACGGTTCCGGCGATGCAGCTGATACTTATGAAGGCGTTCCCAAGGAGGTCTTTACCGAGGGCGCCAACAAGTATGACATGCACGTGGTCAAGGTATTCGCTGACGGCGACATTGTCATTCTGGGCAAAGACAGCGACGCGGCTTTCTATGGCCTGGCAACGCTGGACCTGATGCTGGAACAGACTACGGATCGTCAGATGAAGATTTCCACCTTTGAGGACTACTCTTTCCAGAAATACCGTGGATGCGTGGAAGGCTACTACGGCTATCCCTGGAGTGTCGAGGGAACTCTGAGCTGGTTTGACTTTGCCAAGCGGTACAAGATGAACATCTTCCTGTACGGCCCCAAGACTGACCCCTATCATCTGGGCCAGTGGGATGAAGATTATCCCGAGACCGTTACCGAGGAAGAGGCAAAGATCGGCATTCGTACCCGCGGCGAAATGCAGCAGTTTGCCGAGAAGGCAGCTGCCTGCAACGTGGACTTTGTCTGGGTGGCTCACCCCGCTATGAAGAAACCCATCGATTTCACCAACGAAGAGACCGTCAACGAGGGCGTTGGCCGTCTGATGACCAAATTCGCTGATATGTATGAGCTTGGTGTCCGTCAGTTCGGCATCTTCGTGGATGATATTTCCAGCTCTGAAGCAGCCAGAACCTGCGATATGCAGATTTATATGCTGAATCAGGTGCAGACAAAACTGTATGAAACCTATAACGGCGAAGGCGCTGCCGAAGAAGACAAGGTAAAGCCCCTGTTCTTCACCCCTGCCTGGTACACCACCATCACCAGCGGCGCTTCCACCTATATGCCCAAGTTTAAGAACGTCCATGAGGACATTGAGATTTGCTTTACCGGCAACAATGTGTTCTCCAACATCAACAATTCTTCCGCCAGCACTTTCAAAAACTGGATTGGACGTGACCCGGTTCTGTGGTGGAACTATCCTGTAAACGACAACGTGGATAACGTGTACTACACCAACCCCATCAATTACTATTACAGCCTGGACTCCAACCCCACAAGTCTCAAGGGCGTGCTGTCCAATCCCATGAACTTCTCCGAGTCCTCCAAGGTGGCGTTCTTCGGTATTGCCGACTACACCTGGAATCCCAATGATTTCAATGCAGAGGAGAACTGGGAAAACTGCTTCGACGGTATTTTCCCCGACGATCCGGAGCTGGCTCACGCGCTGAAAGTGGTTTATGGAAGCTTGAACAACAAATATGAACCCAGCGAGCTGACCCGTCTGTATGCACAGTACGGCAGCGGCAGCGCAACGGCAGCAGCTGCCCTGATGGAAAAAATGTATGAAATCGTGGATTCCATCGAAAAGCTGGAAACCCTGAAAAACAGCGATGATCCGGTAGAGCGCCTGCTGGTGGAAGAGGCTCAGCCTGCTTTCAACAAGCTGTATGATATGGCAGCTGCGATCGGCGGCGCCATGGCAGTGGTCTCCTCCGACGATCCGCTGGTTCAGACTCACGGCTATTATCTGGCACAGGCTGCCAACGAGCGTTTGAACATTTACCGCAATCCCCGCTATGAAATCATTGCTCTGGAAGGCTCCGGCGCTGATATTTACTACAGCACCTGGCAGGCTGAACCCTCCAACGGCAAAATGAAGGAATTTGTCACCACCGCTATGAATGCCATTGCGGACTTTGATATCGATTCTCTGGATACCAGCGCAGCCGACATTCAGAGTATTGAAATCACCCCCAACGAGGCAGTGGAAGTCCGTCAGGGCACTACCTGCCAGTTTACCGCCAATGTCACCGCAAACGGCGAAAATCTGGGCGATGTGATCTGGACTGTGGAAGGCAACACCGGCGAAGGTACCGTCATGTCCTACAACGGCGTTCTGACCATGGACACCAACGAGCTTTCTCCCACCGTGACAGTCAAGGCCGTTTCCGCTTATGATGATACGATTTCCGCCACTGTTGAAGTCAAGGTGACCGACCGCATTTATATTGACCCCACTATCCCCACCAACCAGGCCTATGGCGCAACCGTTCTGGGTGCTTCCGGTAATCCCGGTACAGGCGGCGAGCCCGAAAACCTGTTTGATGAAAGCGAAGACGGTTCCAAGTGGTGCCCCGGCGACAACACCCGGTTCAATCATTGGGTTGCTTTCGATCTGGGCAAGGAAAAGACCATCTCCACCTGGCAGCTGGTCAATGCCGGCGTTGAAGACCCGCTGGATATCTCCTCTCATTATTCCCTGCAGGTTCTGAAAGACCCGAATGCCACAGAGGCACAGCTGAAGGATCAGTCCTATCTGGGCAACGCTGCCAACTGGACCATCGTAGCAGAGTATACCAACAACAAGGAAAACATCACCAACTATGAGTTTGAAGAGCCCATTACTGCCCGGTATTATCGTCTGTACATCAACGACGGATGCCAGCCCAACGTGCCCTATCCCGCAACCCGTATTTATGAGTGCCGTCTGTTCGGTGTTGATACCGAAACTGTGGCCCGCACCCATAAGCTGACCATTTCCCCCGACATCGCCAACGGTACCATTACCACCGATGCCGCCAACTATGAAGAGGGCGCAAAGGTCAACGTATATGTGGAGCCCGCTGAAGGTTACCGGCTGAAGGCTGGTTCTCTCAAGTACAACGACACCGCCATGGAAGGCACCAGCTTCCTGATGCCCGCAGAGGACGTTGTCATTACCGCTGAGTTTGAAGTGGATTCCGGTGAAGTTCCCGTTGACAAGGCTGAGCTTGAAAAAGCCGTAGAAGCTGCTGCTGCCTATGAAGAAGCTGATTATACCGCTGAATCCTGGGCAGTCTTTGCAAAGGCATATGCCGATGCACAGGCTGTACTGGCTGACGAAGAAGCCACACAGGATGCTGTCAATGCTGCTGTAAAAGCGCTGAATGATGCGATTTCCGCACTGGAAGAGGCTGTGCCTCCCGTTGACAAGGCCGCTTTGGAAAAGGCTGTTGCCGATGCCGCTCAGTATCAGGAAGACGAGTATACTCCGGAAACTTGGGCGGTTTTTGCAAAAGCATATGCTGATGCACAGGCTGTGCTGTCCAATGAAAAGGCAACTCAGGACGAAGTGGATGCCGCTGTAAAGGCATTGAATGAAGCTGTCGAAGGTCTTGCGCCTGCCGAACAGCCCGAAGAGGCCAACAAGGTTCTGCTGCAAAAGACTTATGACTATGCGCTGACTTTGAGCACCGAAGGCGTGACCGACAGCGCCAGGAAGTTCTTTGAGGACGCATTGGCAGAAGCCAAAGCCGTTCTCGATAATCCCAAGGCCACGCAGGCAGAAGTCGATACCGCATGGGACAACCTGCTGAACGGTATCTGGGGCCTGGGCATTGTACAGGGCGATAAGTCCATGCTGGAACAGCTGATTGCCAAGGCAGAATCCATGGAAGAAAGCAAATATGTGGCTGCATACTGGCCGCAGCTGGTGGAAGCACTGGAAGCCGCCAAGGCCGTTTACGATGACGGTGACGCGCTGGAAGAAGATATTCAGCCCGCAGCCGAAGCTCTGCTGGATGCAATTCTGGCACAGCGCCTGAAGGCCAATAAGGACAATCTGGAAGACCTGATCAACAAGGCCAGCGAGATTGATCTCAGCAAATACACCGCAGAAAGCGTCGCTGTGTTCAGAGCTGCTTTCAAAACCGCTGCGCTGGTTCTGGCAGATGATACCCTGAGCGAAGACGATCAGGATGTGGTGGACAAGGCCGTTTCCGATCTGAGCGCTGCTATCGAAAATCTGAGTGCCAACACTGATGATACCAGCAAACCCGACGATGACGACGACAAGGACAACACCAGTAAGCCTGATGACGGCAAGGGTGATCCCAACAGCGGCAAGGACGACGGCAAAACCGATGCTCCTGCTACCGGCGACAACAACATTGCCGCCGCCCTGTGCTTCACCGCCATGCTGATTTCCGCTGCCGGTGTGGTGCTGGTTCTGAAGAAAAAGCACGCCGCATAAGCAAAACGACAACTGACTGTTTCGTAATTCTGGATCATACAATGCAGTGAGAGGCCGGTCCCATGATGGGGCCGGCCTTTTACTGCCTTTGAGAGTGAAGAGTAGGGACCCAGAAAAGTTTTCTTTTTACCCCTTGACTTAGTGGGTAAATCGTGATATGATTTCATCAACATACCAAACCAGTAGGTAAATCGATTGATACTGCGTTGATTTCCAGTCAAACCAGTGTCATTCCCGACCGACATAACATGAATCATTAGATCGCCTGAACCGGCATTTTGAAAAGTCAAGGAGGAAAACCATGGCAAACATCTATACTTCTGCCGACCAACTTATCGGAAAGACTCCTTTACTGGAGCTGACCCATATCGAGCATACCGAAAAACTGGAAGCAAGAATTCTTGCAAAGCTGGAATATTTTAACCCCGCAGGTTCTGTCAAGGACCGGGTGGCAAAGGCGATGATTGACGACGCCGAAGCAAAGGGGCTGCTGAATCCCCGGTCCGTTCTCATTGAACCCACCTCCGGAAATACCGGAATCGGCCTTGCAGCCGTCGCAGCTGCAAGAGGCTATCGCATCATTCTTGTCATGCCCGAAACCATGAGTGTGGAGCGCCGCCAGCTGTTGAAAGCTTACGGAGCCGAACTGGTGCTGACCGAAGGAAGCAAGGGTATGAAGGGCGCCATTGCCAAAGCAGAGGAACTGGCACAAGAAATTCCCAACAGCTTTCTCCCCGGCCAATTCGTCAATCCTGCAAATCCGGCAATCCATCGGGCTACTACCGGACCGGAAATCTGGCAGGACACCGACGGCCAAGTGGACATTTTCGTGGCCGGTGTGGGAACCGGCGGTACTATTACCGGCGTGGGCGGCTATCTCAAGAGCCGAAATCCTTCCGTAAAAGTGGTGGCTGTGGAACCGGTAGATTCCCCTGTTCTTTCCGGCGGAGCTGCCGGCGCACACAAAATCCAGGGCATTGGAGCCGGATTTGTGCCGGAAATCCTGAATACCGAAGTTTACGATGAAATTCTCACGGTGTCCAATGAAAACGCCTTCGCCTATGGCAAGCGTGTGGGACAGCTGGAAGGAGTGCTGGTGGGCATTTCTTCCGGTGCAGCAGTCTGGGCCGCCGTGGAATTGGCAAAACGTCCGGAAAATAAGGGAAAGACCATCGTGGTTCTGCTTCCGGACACAGGGGACCGGTATCTTTCCACTCCCCTGTTTTCCGACTGACTGGAGGGACGATCATGATTTATGCAGATAATGCCGCAACCACCAAAATGAGCAAAACCGCTATCAACGCCATGCTGCCCTATCTGGAAAACCTGTACGGGAATCCTTCCAGCCTTTATGAATTCGGTCAGAAGGCCAAAGAAGCACTGGAAGACGCTCGAAGCCGCATTGCAGCCTGTCTGAATGCGGATGCCCGGGAAATCACTTTCACCTCCGGCGGAAGCGAAGCAGACAATCAGGCAATTCTGACAGCGGCAGCATTGGGAGCACGAAAAGGCAAAAAACATATCATTTCCACTGCCTTTGAGCATCACGCGGTTCTCCATACACTGGAAAAACTGAAAAAACAGGGGTTTGAAATCACGCTGCTGGATGTCCACAGCAATGGCGTTGTGACATCACAGCAGGTAGTCGAAGCCATTCGGGAGGACACCTGTCTGGTAACGGTGATGTATGCCAACAATGAAATCGGCACCATTCAGCCCATTGGGGAAATCGGCGCTGTCTGCCGGGAAAAGAGCGTGCTGTTCCACACAGATGCCGTACAGGCCGTGGGACACCTGCACATCGATGTCAAAGCCCAGCAGATTGATCTGCTTTCCCTCTCCGCCCATAAATTCCACGGTCCAAAAGGAGTCGGCGCCCTGTATGTCCGGCGCGGTATTCCGCTGGAAACCGTCATCAGCGGCGGAGGACAGGAACGTGGAAAACGTGCAGGCACGGAAAATGTTCCGGCCATTATGGGAATGGCTGCTGCACTGGAGGAAGCCTGCACCGGAATGGAGGAGAACAGCCGGAAGCTGACACTTCTCCGTGACCGGCTGATTGCAGGCCTGAACCGGATTCCATACAGCGAACTGAACGGAGCAACGGAACCCCGGCTGCCCGGAAATGTGAATTTCTGTTTCGAGGGAATCGAAGGGGAATCCCTGCTGCTTTTGCTGGACGAGAAGGGTATTTGTGCTTCTTCCGGTTCCGCCTGTACCAGCGGAACCCTGGACCCCAGCCATGTACTGCTGGCAATCGGCAGGCCCCATGAAGTGGCCCATGGCTCCCTTCGTCTCAGCCTTGGCGAGGAAATGACAGAAAAGGAAATTGATTCTATTATAGAAGCAGTCACTGATGTGGTGACCCGTTTGCGAAGTATGTCTCCCTTCTGGCGAGACCTGACCACCGGAAAACGGCCCCATATCTTTGCGGAATGAGAGGTGTTATAATGGCTTTATACAGCGAAAAAGTAATGGACCATTTCCGAAATCCCAGAAATGTAGGGATTCTCGAAGACGCTGACGGTGTTGGAGAAGTGGGAAACCCTGTCTGCGGCGATATCATGAAAATTTATCTGAAAATCGAGGACAATCGCATCACCGATGTCAAGTTTGAAACCTTCGGATGCGGCAGCGCCATTGCCTCCAGCTCCATGGCGACCGAACTGATTAAAGGAAAATCGGTGGAGGACGCGCTGAAACTGACAAACAAAGCGGTTATGGAAGCGCTGGACGGGCTTCCCGCTCACAAAATTCATTGTTCCGTGTTGGCAGAGGAAGCCATCAAAAAGGCAGTTCAGAATTATTACGACCGAAACGACATTGCTTATGACCACAGTCAGTTTCCCGACTGTGAACACTGTGCCCACTGCCACGGATCATTCACGCGGCAGCTTTCCGAAACAGCGAACACTTGATTGCTCCCCACTCCCTGTGCTATGATGGACTCAAAAAGGAAGGTGAACGGCCATGATGATTTCCACAAGGGGGCGCTACGCGCTCCGTGTCATGATTGATCTGGCGGAACACAGCGACGGAAACTACATTGCCATGAAATCCGTAGCGGAACGGCAGGGAATCTCTCTCAAATATATGGAAAAAATCCTCCCTCCGCTGGTTTCCGCCAATCTGATTGAAGGTGTCCACGGAAAGGGCGGCGGTTATCGCCTGACCCGGGCTCCGGAAGCCTATTCCGTCAGCGAAATTTTGAGTCTGACAGAAGGCAGTCTTGCACCGGTGGCCTGTCTGGAATGCGATGCAGAGGAATGTGAACGCAAGTCCGAATGCCGGACACTTCCCATGTGGAAAGAGCTGAACCGTCAGATTCACGAGTATCTGGGACAAGTCACCCTTGCCAGCCTGATGAAGCCGTGACGGTTTCCCAGTAAAACAGCAGAAAAAACAACAGCCGCCCGGTTCTCAATGGAGCCGGACGGCTGTTGTTTTATGATCGCAGTTTCAAAAACTCAGTTCTTGGAACGGATGTACTCGTCAATGGACTTGGCGGCCTTTTTGCCTGCGCCCATTGCCAGAATCACCGTTGCAGCGCCGGTTACGGCATCACCGCCGGCATAAACGCCCTCGCGGGAAGTCAGACCGGTTTCTTCCTCGGTGACAATGCAGCCGCGGCGGTTGGTTTCCAGACCCTTGGTGGTGTTGCGGATCAGCGGGTTGGGAGAAGTACCGATGGACATAATCACGCAATCCACATCCATCAGGAACTCGGAGTCCTTCTTCTCCACCGGACGGCGGCGGCCGGACTCATCGGGCTCGCCCAGTTCCATTTCCACGCACTTCATGCCGCAGACAAACTTGTGCTCGTCGCCCACGATCTCGGTGGGATTGTTGAGCACCTTGAAAATGATGCCCTCTTCCTTGGCGTGCTCCACTTCCTCACGGCGAGCGGGCATTTCCTCTTCGGAACGGCGATATACAATGTACACATTTTCAGCGCCCAGACGCTTTGCGCAGCGGGCTGCGTCCATGGCCACGTTGCCGCCGCCCACAACCGCGACATTTTTCGCGTGCTGAATCGGCGTGCTGCTGCCGTCCTTGTAAGCCTTCATCAGGTTTACACGGGTCAGGAACTCGTTGGCGGAATAGACGCCCTTCAGGTTCTCACCGGGGATGTTCATAAACCGGGGCAGACCTGCGCCGGAACCGATGAACACAGCCTCGAAGCCGTTGTCAAACAGCTCGTCGATGGTCAGGGTGCGGCCGATCACCGTGTTGGTGTCCACTTCCACGCCCAGCTCTTTCAGGGTATCCACTTCCTTCTGAACAATGGCCTTGGGCAGACGGAACTCGGGGATACCGTAGACCAGCACACCGCCGGCCAGATGCAGAGCTTCAAACACGGAAACCTTGTATCCCATCTTGGCCAGATCACCGGCACAGGTCAGGCCGGAAGGACCTGCACCCACCACGGCGACCTTGTGGCCGTTGCTCTCGGGGGCCTTTGCCTTCTCGGTGGCGTGGGCATTGTGCCAGTCCGCCACAAAGCGCTCCAGACGGCCGATGGCCACCGGCTCACCTTTGATGCCGCGGACACACTTGCTCTCGCACTGGGTTTCCTGCGGACACACACGGCCGCAGACAGCGGGCAGAGAGCTGGAACGGTTGATAATCTGATATGCGCCTTCATAATCCTTTTCACGGATCCTGGCGATAAAACCGGGAATATCGATGGCAACGGGGCAATGACCTACGCAGGGCTTATTTTTGCAGTTCAGGCAGCGCTCTGCCTCGTCCAGTGCCTGCTCCTCGGTATAGCCCAGCGCAACCTCGCTGAAATTATGATTGCGGACCTGGGGGTCCTGCACCGGCATTTCGTTTTTCTTCAATGACATGTTGGGCATGGTACTCTTCCTTTCCCAATGAATTCTATCTTGACAGGCCGGGCAAGCCTCAGGCCTTGACTTCCTTTTTGAACAGATTGCAGGTTTCCTCGTGCTGATGACGCTCGAAAGGCTTATACATGGAAGCGCGCTCCATGGCCTCGTCGAAGTCCACCAGATGGCCGTCGAAATCGGGACCGTCCACGCAGGCAAACTTGGTCTCTCCGCCAACGGTCAGGCGGCAGCCGCCGCACATGCCGGTACCGTCGATCATAATGGGGTTCATGCTGACAACGGTTTTGATGTTATACTGCTTGGTCAGCAGGCAGACAAATTTCATCATGACCAGCGGTCCGATGGCGATGACTTCGTCATACTGCTCGCCGCTCTCGATGAGCTTCTTCAGGGCGTCGGTCACCAGACCCTTTTCGCCGCAGGAGCCGTCGTCGGACATCAGGACAAATTTGTCGCTGACTGCTTTGAACTCGTCTTCCAGAATCACCAGATCCTGATTGCGGAAGCCCACCACAGAGTGAACCTCAGCGCCCAGCTCGTGGAGCTTCTTGGCGATGGGATAAGCAATGGCACAGCCCACGCCGCCGCCGACAACTGCAACCTTTTTCAGTCCTTCCACATGGGAAGGAACGCCCAGCGGGCCTACAAAATCGTGAATGCAGTCACCCTCGTTCAGGTGGTTCAGCTTTTCGGTAGTTGCACCGACAATCTGGAAGATAATGGTCACCAGACCGGCCTCCCGGTCATAATCGGCAACCGTCAGGGGAATCCGCTCGCCGTTTTCGTCCACACGCAGAATGATGAACTGTCCGGGCTCTGCTTTTTTTGCAACCAGCGGGGCCTTCACTTTCATGAGGGTCACGGTGGGGTTCAGTTCCTTCTTTTCAATGATCTGATACATGAATCGTTCCTCCGTTTTGCGGTTTCTTTGCCGGAAAACCGGGAGGGAAACCGCTTGAAAATACGGCTGACACAGGATGCAGCCGGTTTATGATCCTGTACGGAAATCCACACGGCAGCAGATGCCGTGTAACAGATATTATAACACATTCCGACAGATATGCGCAATAAAAAATGCAGGATTTGTTTTGAAAAACCGCAAAATTCACATTTTCCTGCCGGATTGCAGCACGATCCGGACGATCTCCGGACAGTTGAGCAAACGTTGGGGAAATACGCTGTTTCCCAGTCCCCGGCTGACCACCATCACTGTTTTTCCCGCACGGTGAACCCCCTGTGCCAGCGGCGGAAAAAAGCCCTGATTGGGTACAAATACCGGCCCAGCAAAGGGCAGCCGGAACTGTCCCCCGTGGTCATGCCCTGCCAGCACCAGATCCGCGCCGGAAATTCCATACTCCTCCAGCCGCTCGGGACGATGGCTGAGCAGCACCGTAAAGCCGCCCTTTGCAGTGTCTACTGTTTCCAACATTTGGGCGCGAAAGCCGATTTTTCGCTTTTCACCGAAAAACTTGGGGTCCGGCACACCGGCCAGCCACAGGGTGTCTTCCCCTCGATGCATGGGAAAGCAGCGGTTTTCCAGCACTTCGGTTCCCATGGCAGAAAGACAGGTTTTCAGCGCCGGATACAGCCGCCAGCCTGCCTCATGATTTCCCGGCACAAAACAGACCGGGGCCATGGCCAGACATCCGCGAATCAGTGCCAGCCCGTGTTCCATGGTGGTGACACGGGTTCGGCGGCGGTCAATCAGATCGCCGGTCATACAGATGACATCCGGCTCCAGCGCCTGTATTTTTTTCAGAATCCGCCTTTGAGAAGGCCCGAACAATTTATTGTGAAGGTCGGAAAGCTGCACGATGGTAAATCCATCAAAGGCTTTGGGCAGGTTGGGAAACGTCAGCCGGTATTCGCTTACCGTCAGACGGTTGTTTTCCTCATAGCTCAAGATTGCGGCCCCTGCCGCCAAAAGCGCCGGTATTTTATAATTCATTCTGTCACCTCTTCCTGGAAACATGGAAAACAGATGGATGGAGATAAACAAAAAGCCCCTCACCGTTTCGGTAAGGGGCTTGGTGCGAGGGAGGGGACTTGAACCCCTATGAGCGTAGTGCTCACTAGA